>JAWWDW010000009.1:0-15717 GCA_033719735.1 Robiginitalea sp.
GAAGGGCCGTTTCGCCCGGGGTATATCCGGAAGCCATTTCCCCTTTTGGGAATCCCCCTCCAATCAGCAGGGAACCCAGGCCGAGCAGGGCCAATGCCATGGGTTTTGATTCCCGGGTCTTCAGCCCGAGGGCTGTTGGCAACAACAATGTAAGACTTACCAGCAGGGCGGCAAGGTCTCCTCCCCAGGAAGGCACCAGCAACAGTTCCTGTGCGCTCAGGAAATGCCCCAGGGATACGCCCAGGATGGCGATTCCCAACATCCTCCGGAAAGGGATTGCTGGCGTCCGGAGCAGGCAAACGAGGAACAACAGTCCCAGCCCCCATTGCAGCAGCAGGCTTCGCGCGCCGGAAAGGGTGCCCTCCCTGAGGAATTCTGTCAGGCCCGGGGGTGGGGGGACCTGATAATAGGATTCGTTGGGGCTGAGGGTGGTCCGGTAGGTGCGCCCTTCGAGCGTCCGGATCACCAGGATAATATCTATGGGGCTGCCCAGCAGTCCTTCAATGCCAATTTGTTGCCCGTGCAGGGAGGTGTTTTCGCATTGGATCTCCCACCGTGTTTTCTTCTGGTAGGCGTCAACCTGTACCGTGGGCTCCGAAATGGGCGTACAAAACTCCGGCAGCACGGGTTGTGCCTTAAGGGTCTTCCCGTTGATAACCGGAAGGATAAAGAGTACCTCAAAGGTCCCCGGGGTTGTTTCGGTGAGCTGCAGCTGGGCCGGGAAAACGATGTCTGCCCTTGCCGGAAACCCCAGCATAAAAATGCATAAAAGCAACCCATTCCTGAAAGAAGCCCCCAGCCGCCTAATCATTTGCAATTTCTTTGGCCAGCCCTTTGTAGGTGACATCGTATTGCTGGATGAGCTCCGTATAGAATTGTTCCCTGGCTGCGTTTTTCTCCTCGTACTGCAACTGGTCGTAAATTTTTGTGCGTACTGCCGGGAGGGGTAAGGGCGCCTGAGGGACCAGGGTATCCAGATAGATCAGATGCCATCCGAAGGTGGAAGCTACCGGGCCATCCCATATGCCCTGCTGCAGGTCCCCGACGCGGGTCGAAAACCCTTCGCCGAATTCACGATCCACCTGGGGTGCGGTCCTGTTTTCCACAAGGGCGGGCAGCATGGTGGGCGTACCCGCAGAACGGGCCTGGTCAAATCCGATTCCGTTCGCATTCCACCGGCTTTTTAGCGTTAACAGTGATTCTTCCGCTGCTTCCTGCCCAAAATAAACCTGCCTAAAGCTAAATACTGCCGGGCTCATGAATTGTTCCCTCCTAAGGTTGTAGTAGGCCAGGATGTCTTCATCGCGAATCTCAACCTGTTCCCCCTGACCTTCTGCCAGGAGATCCATCTGGTTGATCAGGGCCCGCTTTACGGCCGCATTTGTTTTATCCAGGCCCTGCTTGAGGGCTTCCTGATACAGGACCTCCTCCCGGACATAATTCTGAAGGACCCCTGAGAGTTCTTCTTTGGTGGGAAGCCTGTTCCAGGTACTTTGCCAGGAGGCAATGAGCTGTGCCACATCTGCATCGCCGATCACGATTTTCCGATCTGCCTCGGAGGGGGTGCCGGGACCAAAGAGCAAAAGAAGGACCAGCGCGATGAGGAAACCGAGGGATGCAATCTGGAACCACGGTTTATCGAATGTCTTTTTCATGCCATTACCTCCTTATCGTCCGTAAGGTAAGAAAATGAAACATTTTTAAGCTGCTTCCGGTTGTAACCCGGGGATACCTGCCAACCCAAAAAGCGTTCTTACAATCCGGCAGCTTGGAACGCTCCCCTGATCAATACCTGATCTGAAGGGTCAAGCGTTCCCGGGTCTTTCAGGGCAGTGAATCCGCCGGAAGTAATTCCCACTTCCACAGGTTCCCTCCTCAGGGTATAGCCCTGTGCACCGGAGGTTTCCAAAACGAGGATGTAGGAGCCGCCTTCCCCTGAGATTATGGCTTCCTCGGGCAGCGCCCAATAGGAGGGAAGCTCCCCGGTAGCGGTATCCCGGGTGCCGGTAAGGATATCTGCCTGTACAAACATCCCCACCATAAGTTCCTCCAGGTCTTCCTCCCGTACGTGGGCATGGACCTTTACGGTGCGCTTCTCGTCTACCGTATTCCCGATCAGGTATACCGATCCCTCCCGGACCCTGTCGGAAATTTCAGGGATGCTGAAGCGGAGGGCCTGATCTTTGCGGATCCGGTTGATATCCTGTTCAAAAACCATCAGTTCCAGGTGGATGTGCTCCGTGTTGACCACCTCCATGATCTCTGTTGCGGGGGAAACATAGGCTCCGGTGCGCACGTTCACCCGGGTTACTTTCCCGGAAATAGGCGTGCGCATGGAGATGACGGATCGCAGCCCCCCGGCGTCCAGTTCCCTGGGCTGGATGCCGAGCAACTGAAGTTGGGCTTCCAGGCTTTTTTTCTGCGCCATGGCCCTGAGGTATTCACTTCGCGCTTTCAGGTACACTTTTTCCGAACTGATTTCTTCTTCAAACAGGGTCTGCTGCCGCTCGAATTCCGACTTCAAATAAGGGAGCTGTTCCCGTACCTCCAGATAGCCCTGTTGCAATTGCAGGAATTCCGGGTTTTCAAGGGTAATCACCACCTGCCCCTTCCGGACTGGATCCCCTTCCAGGAGCGATATCTTCTTTACAAAGCCCCCATAGACGGCACTGATGATCACCCGGTTCTCCGGGGGGACATCAATGGTGCCGGTTACGCGGATCACTTCCGGGAACTCCATCCGGGTTGGGTTGCCCAGTGCCATGCCGTTGGATTCAAACTGGGTTTTGCTGATGAGGATCTGCCCCGCATTGATTACTTCCGGCTGGTCCTGCCCGGGTTTATCCGCCCCTTCTTTACAGCCGAGGAGCAGGAAAGCCAAAAGCACTGTAGTTATATACAAAGGTTTCATAGAAGGGTTTTTAAAGGGTTAAATAATTAATCTGCAGGATGATCTCATTGTAGCGCTGGAGCTGGTCCAGGTAATCAAGGCTGATTTCATACCCGTTCTCGAGGCTTTGGATGTACTGGAAGAAATTGATCTCCCCGTTTTTAAAACTGCTTTCCGCCGTCAGGATAATGGTACGGGAGAGCATCAGGCCTTCTTCCTCGTAATAGATCAGGGCCTTTTCCTGTTGCTCGCGTTCGGCCCGTAGCCTGCCGATTTTGGCCATAAGGCGTCTCTGGTAATCCCTTTGCTGGTCGGTAAAGGCATCCGCCGACAGACGGGCTGCCCGGATCCGGGAAGCCTGCCCATTGAACAACAGGGGAATTTTCAAACCGAACTGGTACCCGGTCAGGGCCTGGTCCGTCCTGCCGTTGTTGGCCTGGAAATACTCCAGGGTAAGCCCCGGGAACAAATTTTGCTGTTCGAGCCGGTATTGTTTTTCCAGGGCCAGCTGCCGGTTTTCATACCGTTCGAGTTCCGGAAGACCTTCCAGGTCCGGGAGGGTTGTCATCAATCGGGAGGGTTCCGGAGCGGCCAGGTTCCGGGTGCTGTCTACCTGTACCAGGGATAGGATGACTTCTCTCAGGGACCGGGCCCGGGTTCGGGTTTCCTGCAGCTGCAGATACAGTTGCCTGGATTTGGAAAGGGCGGTTGCCTTTTCCAGGTAATTTGTGGCCCCAAGTTCAAAACGGCGTTCGGCAGCCCTGGCAAATTCGGTATAGAGGCTGTCCAGTCGCTTATAGATCCTGATTTTCTCCGAGGCGATGAGGTACTGGTTGTACAGGTTACTCAGCTCCCGGAACAGGTCCTTTTTGCGGATCTCAAACAGGTTCTTTTCGCTTTCGGCCAGGTAATTCTGAACCTGCCTGCGTGTGGTATAGACGGTTGGGAATTCCAGTTCCTGCCGGATCCCCAGGGTGTTGAGAGACAGGTCATTGAAACGGTTAGCCTGGTCCCGGTAATAGTAGACCTCGGACTTTCCAAAATCATAGGCCGTACCCCTGTTGGCTTCTGCTGCCTCCCATATTTTTTGGGCTGCCTGAAGGCCGGGGTTCTGGCTTTCAGCTAACGCCAGCAGGTCTTTCAGGTCCAGGGGTTTCTCCTGTCCCTGTACGGTCATTGCCGGCAACAGCAGGAGGGCGACGATCCCGGCTTTCCCGAGTCTAGCGGTCACCCGGTGGCTGTTTTTGCCCCCCTTGCTGAACAGGGCGTAGAGCACCGGCAAAACCACGAGGGTCAGAACCGTGGCGGTAACCAGTCCGCCGATGACGACTGTTGCCAAAGGCCTTTGCACCTCGGCTCCCGCACTGCCGGAGACTGCCATGGGCAGAAATCCGAGGGCCGCTGCAGAAGCGGTCAGGAGCACGGCCCGAAGCCGGTCCTGGGCGCCTTGCATGATCAGGGATTCCTGGTCCTCAAAGGATTCACTATTGAGGTCCTTGATGTGCTCGATCATCACGATCCCATTGAGCACCGCAATACCGAACAGGGCAATAAACCCGACACCAGCGGAAATACTGAAGGGCATGTCCCGGATCCAAAGCAACAAAACACCCCCCACCGCAGCCAGGGGGATGGCAGAAAAGATGATAAGGGTGTCCCTCAGGGAGTTGAAGGCGAAATACAAGAGCACAAAGATGAGGAGCAGGGCCACGGGAACCGCCACCAGGAGTCGGGATTTGGCGGTCTGCAGGTTCTCAAACTGCCCGCCATAGGTAATGTAGTACCCCACGGGCAATTGCACCTGCTGTTCGATGAGCGACCGGAGGTCCTCCACTACGGATTGCAGGTCCCGGTCCCTCACATTGATGCCCACCACGATGCGCCGGCGGGTATCGTCCCGGGAGATCTTGGCAGCCCCTTTTTGGAAACTCACCTCGGCCACCTCATCCAGGGGGACTTTGCCGCCGCCGGGGGTGTCCAGATAGAGTTTCTGCAGGTTGTCCAGGTCTTTCCGGTTGGCCGCATCGAGCCGGACTACCAGGTCAAACCGCTTTTCCCCCTCAAAGACATTCCCCACCGTTTTTCCTGCAAAGGCCATGGATATCACCTCGTTGACATCTGCAATGTTAAGGCCATAACGGGAGATCTTACCGCGGTCATAGGCTACCTGCATTTGCGGCAGCCCCTCCACTTTTTCGACCGTGATGTCCGCGGCACCCGGAACCTGTTCCGCCAGGACCCGGATCTCCTCACCTTTTTGCGCCAGGACGCTGAGGTCCTCCCCGAACACCTTCACGGCGATATCGGCCCGGACCCCGGTGATCAATTCGTTGAAGCGCATCTCGATGGGTTGGGTAAATTCCACCTCCATGCCCGGGATCACGGAAAGGGCTTCTTTGAACCGGTTGGCCAGCTCGTCCTTGGTACGGGCAGAAACCCATTCCCTTTTGGGTTTCAGGGTGATGATCACATCACTCTCTTCCATACTCATGGGATCGGTGGGTACTTCAGCCGCCCCGATACGGGTGACCACCTGGTCCACTTCCGGAAACGTTTCGATGAGGATCTTCTCGATCCGGGTGGTGGTTTCGATCGTTTTGCCCAGGCTCGTTCCGGTTTTGAGTACCGGTTGGATGACGAAATCCCCCTCGTCCAGGGTAGGGATAAATTCCCCACCCATCCTGGAAAAGAGGAACACGGTAAAGAGCAGGAGCCCGCCGGCGACCCCCAAAACCACTTTTTTATGGCCCATGGCCCAGGCAATGGTAGGCCTGTAGAAGGCATTCAACTTGTTTATAAGCCTGACCGAAAGGTTCTTCTCCGGGTTTTTAACAGGCCTGAGGAACCAGGAAGACATAACAGGGACGTAGGTGAAACAAAGGATCATGGCACCGATGAGGGCAAAGCTGAAGGTGAGTGCCATGGGGCGGAACATCTTTCCTTCCACCCCGCTCAGGGAGAGGATGGGGATAAAGACGATCAGGATGATCAGCTGGCCAAAGACCGCTGAATTCATGAGTTTGGAAGCCCCTTCCAGGGTGATTCTGTCTTTTAGGCTTTGCCGGTTGGCGGGGTCCAGGGACGCCAGGTCGGATTGGCGGGTATTGATCTGGAAGGCGATAAACTCCACGATGATAACCGCCCCGTCGATGATAATGCCGAAATCGATGGCCCCCAGGCTCATCAGGTTGGCGTCCACCCCGAAGAGGTACATCATGGACAGGGCAAAGAGGAGGCTTAACGGGATGACGGATGCCACCACCATGCCGGAGCGGAAATTCCCCAGCAGCAGGACGACCACGAAGATGACGATCAGACACCCCAGGACCAGGTTTTCCGTAATGGTCAGGGTTGTACGGCCGATCAATTCGCTCCGGTCTAGGAGTGCATTGATGTAGACGCCCTCCGGCAGCGATTTGGAAATGGACGCCACACGCTCCTTCACCGCTCCGATGACTTCCTTGGAATCAGCCCCCTTAAGCATCATGACCTGTCCGAGGACCTTTTCCCCTTCCCCGTTGCCCGTGATCGCCCCAAAGCGGGTGGCACTCCCGTAACCCACCACGCCCACATCGCGGACATAGACCGGGAGCCCGTCCACCGTCTTCACTACGGTGTTCTCAATATCCTCAAGGCTGCTTATGAGGCCTTCCCCCCGGATGAAATAGGCCTGGTTCACTTTTTCAATATAGCCGCCCCCGGCCACGTTGTTGCTTTTTTCCAGGGCATCCAGCAGTTGGCCGACCGTGATGTCCATGGCCTGCAATTTCTCGGTCTTGATGGCCACTTCGTATTGCTTCAGGTATCCCCCCCAGGTGTTCACCTCCACGACCCCGGGAATGCCGGAGAGCTGCCGTTTGACAATCCAGTCCTGTATGGTCCTCAGGTCCATGGCATCGTACAAACCTTTATAGGCTGGATCCACATCCAGCACATACTGGTAGATTTCGCCCAACCCGGTGCTGATGGGGCCCATTTGTGGCGAGCCGAAACCCTCCGGGATTTTTTCGGCAGCGGCCTGTATTTTTTCGGCGATCAACTGCCTGGGCAGATAAGTGCCCATGGCGTCTTCGAAGACGATGGTGACCACGGACAGCCCGAATTTGGATACGGAACGGATTTCCTGTACCCCGGGCAAATTCGCCATTTCCAGTTCCACCGGATAGGTGATAAAGCGCTCCATGTCCTGGGTGGAGAGGTTTCGGGAGGTAGTGATGACCTGTACCTGGTTGTTGGTTACATCGGGAACGGCGCCAATAGGGATGTTGGACAGGGAGTAGAACCCGCCGGCGATGATCAGCAGGGTCAGCAACATCACGATGAACTTGTTGCGCAGGCTAAGGCCTATTAAAGAAGACAACATATTGAATACTTGATGAAATGAACGGAACCGGGGGATACCCCCTTAAAATCCTTGAGATTTAGGATGCTTCAGGCCCTGCGGGGCGGCTGGAAAATCCCATCCGTATACACATCGGGCCACCCGGAGAGGTAGTAAAAATTATGGGACTGGGTTTCCCGGTTTTCCGGGAGGTGGTCCCAAAGCAGGCGTCCCGGGACATAATAAGGCGCATTTCCAGAGATTTGCTGGAAGGGGAGCTGCTCGTGGTCGGGTAGTTCTTCCTGGTGTTTCTGCTCGTGATCCTGCTTTTGGTCCCCATAGTGCTTGGAGAGGAAGGTGAGGAAGGAATCCCCGAATTCCTGCTGGTGGTACCTGGCGTGTTCCAGCAATTCATCCAGTTGCATCAGGTCCGATATGCCCATGTGCAAACTCTGCAAGAGCATCAGGGAAGAAAGCAGGATGGATGTCAGCCGGATCATTGAATTAAAAGTACAAATTATCTGCCAACCTGTTTCTCAAGGCATCAGGTCGTTTGCCCTGTAAAGGTAGGGGTTGCCTGCGGGCCATAGTATGATCTTTATCAGGAGCAGGGTGGGGCTGCCGGCAACTACGGGATAATTTCTTAATTTAAACCACAATTGAAAAACCAACACCAGATGAAACGATTCCAACCCTGCAGCCTGGTCATCGCGGTATTTTTCCTTGCCATGAGCCCTGGCCTGAGTGCCCAGAAGAACTATTCAAAATCCTTTATCCGCAAACAAAAAGAAGCTGCTGCTGAGATGGTACAGCAACGCTATAAGATGTCCCAGGTAATGGTGGACAAGGTCTTCAGTTTTGCCGAACTCGGTTTCCACGAAGTGGAATCCTCTAATTACCTCACGGGAATTCTTGAAGACGCAGGTTTTGAGGTTACGCGCGGTATTTCAGGGATCCCCACCGCCTGGGTGGCCCGCTGGTCCAACGGGGATGGCCCGGTAATCGCCCTGGGTAGTGATGTGGACGACATCCCAAAAGCCTCCCAGTATCCTGGGGTCGCCTACCACAAGCCGATCATTGAAGGGGCTCCCGGGCATGGGGAAGGACATAATTCCGGCATCCCCCTGATCATTACGGCCGCCCTTTCCGTTCAGGAACTTATGAAGGAAAACGACATGGGCGGAACCCTGATGCTATGGCCGGGTATTGCCGAAGAACAACTGGGCTCCAAAGCCTGGTTCGTCCGGGATGGGCTTTTTGACGGGGTAGACATGTGCATCTTTACCCATGTGAGCAGCAACCTTGCGGTGTCCTGGGGCCAGGCCAGGGGGACCGGCCTGATCTCCCTGGAATATACCTTCGAAGGGGAATCTGCACATTCAGCGGGAGCCCCGTGGAGGGGTCGTTCTGCCCTGGATGCGGCTGAGTTGATGAACATCGGATGGAATTACAAACGCGAACACCTGCATCCGTTGAAACGTTCGCATTCCATTTTTACCGACGCCGGGGACCAGCCGAACGTGGTTCCTTCCCGGGCCTCTATCTGGTTCTACCTCCGGGATGTGACCTATGAAGGTATCATGGACATGTACGAGGATGCCAACAACATTGCCGCAGGGGCTGCCCAGATGACGGACACCGAAGTCACCTCCCGGGTACTGGGGGCTGCCTGGCCGCGGCACTTCAACAAGGTGATAGCGGAAACCATGTATGAGAATATCCAGCAGGTAGGGTTGCCGGAATGGTCGGAGGCCGACCAGACCCTGGCCAAAGCGGTGCAGAAGGAGGTTAATTCCGACAATACAGATGGCCTTGCCACAGAATTATCCGAATTGCGCAAACCCGCCGAACGCCCTGTAAGCGGTGGATCGGATGATATCGGAGACGTGTCCTGGACGGTGCCCACGGTGACCCTCCGATTTCCCTCGAATATCCCGGGCCTGCAGGGCCACCACTGGTCCAATGCCATTGCCATGGCCACCCCCATCGCACACAAAGGGGTAACGGCCGGGGCCAAGGTAGTCGCCATGACGGTGATCGATTTTCTCACCCGCCCGGACCTGATGGCCGAGGCGAAGGATTATTTTGAAAACGTCCAGAAAAAAGAAACTGAATACAGGCCCATGATCACCGGGAACGACCCGCCTCCCATCGAGCTCAATACGGCCATCATGGAACGGTTCCGCCCCGAGATGGAAAAGTTTTATTTTGACGAGACCAAATACGATACGTACCTGGAGCAGTTAGGGGTGGAATATCCTACGGTGAGGGAGGAATGATGTAGTATGCGGTTGGCAGTGGCAGTAGGCAAGAGAGTGCACAGTAAGCAGTTGCAGTTGGCAGTTTGGTTTTTGTGCCTTGTTCTTTTTACTCATTCCGTTGCAAACTGCCCTTGCGCGCCGAAGCACCGTACCTAAATTATTAGAAACTATAGGGGGCGTAGGCGAGACTGAATACTGCCTACTAACACAATGTCATTTCGAGGGAGCGGAGGGACCGAGAAATCTCAGCAAGATAGTACTGCACGCCATCATGAGATTTCTCACGCTCCCCGAACGTTCGCACAGCTCACTTTCGGCTCGGTTCGAAATGACATTTTATCTGCGCGGAATGAGAAGGGCCAGAACGGATAACCTTGAGCTTTGTATCCCTGAACGTATCAAACCAACATTCTGCCAACTGCCACTGCCAACTGCACTTGCCCGACGAAGCCATGGGCGAAGTTGGGACTGCCACTGCCAACTAGTAATTCGCCCATCCTAAGCACGTGCCCAAAGGCTTGTTCAGATGCTAAATTTCCCCTAAGATTGATTGGGATGCGGGAGATATATCGTAAATTAAAGCCTTAGTAAGGCCCATGTGTCAGGGCCGACCAAATTGATAAACACCGCAATCATGAATTTCAGGTATTTCCCAGTACTCCTCCTTGCCCTTCTCATCGCTCCCATGTATGCGCAGCAGACCGGCACTGGTGCGCCCAGGCTGATTGTGGGCGTGGTGGTCGACCAGATGCGTTTTGACTACCTCTACAAATACCAGGACCATTATGGAAACGACGGGTTTAAACGGTTGATGCGGGAAGGCTATAATTTCAAGAATACACACTTCAGCTACATTCCGACCTATACTGCCCCGGGGCATGCCTCCATCTATACCGGGGCTACTCCTGAAGTCCACGGAATTATAGGGAACAGTTGGTTTGACCGACAGTCTGGAAATGTGGTCAGCAACGTGGGGGATCCTGGGGTTCAGACTACCGGTTCTGTGGTCGAAAACCCGAACGGCTATTCCCCAAACCGGTTGCTTGCCAGCACCATCACGGACCAGTTGCGCCTCGGGACCAATATGAAGTCCAAGGTGATCAGCATTTCCCTGAAGGATCGGGGGGCTATCCTGCCGGGAGGGCGCACGGCCAATGCCGCCTATTGGTATGACTGGGAAAGCAGCCCCGGGCATTTTGTGAGCAGCAGCTACTATATGGAAGAGCTCCCTTCCTGGGTCCAAAAATTCAATGCGCAGGAGCAGGCCGACAAATACCTGAGTCAGTCCTGGGAGCCGCTTTTACCCCTCTCCGAATACGATGAAAGCGCCCCGGACGACAACCCGCACGAAACCATCCTGAGAGGCAAGGATGCCCCGACCTTTCCCTATGATTTTGAGGAAATGCGCAAACTCTACGAAGGAGCCCCCAATTTTTATCAGGTGCTGTGGGGAACCCCGTTTGGAAATACGCTCACCAAGGATTTCGCCCTGGAAGCGCTACGCAATGAAGGGCTTGGGAAGGATGCCTATCCGGACATGCTCTGCGTCAGCTTTTCTGCGCCCGACGTGGTGGGCCATACCTTCGGGCCGCAATCGGTGGAAGTACAGGATACGTACCTGAGGCTCGATCGGGACCTTGCCGATCTGCTCAGTTCCCTGGACCGGGAAGTGGGAGCCGGCAATTACCTTCTGTTTCTCACTTCGGACCACGGGGCCATGCCGGTAGTTTCCTGGTTGCACGCCCATAAAATGCAGGCAGGCCTGGCAGTGCTTCCAAAATTCAAACAGGACCTTTCGTTTAAACTGGGTCAGCGGTTCGGGGCTTTTGACTGGATAACCTATTTTGGGAGTGAACAAATCTACCTGGACCGGAAACTGGTTGCCGAAAAGAAGTTTTCCCTGGCGGAAATGCAGCAGGCGGTGGCGGAATTCATGGAAACCCAGCCCGGGGTGCGCTATGCGGTCACCGCACAGGACCTCCAAACGAAGCATTTTACGGAAGGGCAACTGGCCAAATTGCAGCGGGGATTCCATCCGGACCGCTCCGGGGACGTGTTGCTTGTATACGAGCCGGGGTACTATCCCACTTCGGATTTCCGGACCCCTGTTTCCCAGGTACGTGGCACAAGCCATGGTTCTGGCTACGCTTACGACACGCAGGTCCCGATGCTTTGGTTTGGCAAAGGGGTGAAAAGGGGGGATTCCTCCCGGAAAGTACATCCCAGGGATATAGCCCCCACCTTATCCTTTATGCTGAATTTGCAGATGCCGGCAGGTGCTACCGGAAAACCCCTGAAGGAACTACTGGACTAGCCAGTAAAAGGACATCAGGGGTTCGCTCTGGCGATCCTTATTTCTTCCGGGCCTTGTCGAGGATTTGCCGTTTGAAATCAGCGGGGCTTTCAATGATCTTAAAAAAATCTAGGATATATTCCCTGGCTTCTTCGTATTGCCTGGGATCTCTGAATTCCGGTTTTAGGGCCTCCGCCTGTGCGAGAATGGCACCTTTGTTGGCAAGGTAGTGATCCCGTACCTGTTCGTAGACTCCCGGTGGACGCTCAAAACCTCTCCAGAACCGCTGGGTGACATCGGTTATGGGCAGGGTTTCGCCTGCCACTTGTGAAACCACGGCATAGTTGGCATTTACCAACCCGCACATGTCGAAATCATAGGGGACCGGAATGGCTTTCATGCCTTCTACAAACAGGAGTTTTTCGTTGTGCTGGTAGGCTACTGAGTAATCTGTATTTCCAATCAGGAACTGGAAGTAGTCGTTTTGGGTACAACAAAAGTCATCCTGCTGTTGCGGATGCACATTCCTCCTGAGCCTCTTGGCGTTGCAACGCTCCCTCATATCTTTGGTGTCTTCTATAAAGAATGCCTCGAGCTGGTATTCCCGTTCCTTTTTGCCGCGGTCATCCGTAAAGTCCAGGGCTACACGACGGGTCTTGAAATGAAAAGGGGAAACAGGTTCGTATAATTTGTAGGCCATGTATTCCCGAAGCACATAATCCTGCCCCGAGTCATTGTTCCGGCAGGGCAAAACCATTTTGAGCTCTTTGTTTCCCTCAAAGAGGGTGCCTTCCCGCTGCTCTTTTTTAATCCGAAGTTTAACAGGGGTGAGGAAGCAGTTCTCCTGCCGCCAGTTGCCGCGTGCACGCACCTGAACTTCGAGGGAATCCCAGGTGCCGTCTTCCTGCTGGTAAGACAACACGCAGTCCAGGAAAGTACTGTCGTTGGTCTCTTTCCGCATATCCTTATCGGAATATTTCCACTTCACGGATATGGGCGTTTCGCTTTGAAAAAGCTTGTTCGGTTCTTTAAACTCCAGGTTCGCATAGGGCACCTGAGCTGACAAAATACCCCCCGTTATAAAAAAGAAGAGGGCAATGAATGTTAAAATTCGATTTTTCACTATCTTGGTGGTTGCGTTATTGTCTTAAGATACTAAATTCTCGAATATTAAACTATACACCTCAATAATTAACGGGAAGACCTACATCACCCTGGCGATATCGGTTATAGTGACCTATATTTCCATACACTTCAATCTGGGGTATAACCTCGATTTGACCCTGCTTAGTATCGCCATTATTTTCCCGCTGGTATTCAATATTCGCGGGGCATTCCGCCGGCGTGAAAAAGCGCTCCAACACCTGAGCCAGTACCGGTCTGCCCTGGTAACCATCAGTTTTTACCTGCATACCAGCACGGACATGACAGAGGAAGACAAGGAAAAAACCCAGAAAATCCTCGCCAAAATCAGCGACGAAACGGTCCATCACCTGAAAGATAACGAGGAGAACGTGCAGGCGGTGGATGCCGCCATTGAGGAGTTCCACACCCACATCACGGAACTGGAGGAATTTATCCCCAGGAGGATCAGAGACCGGATTTTCAGGTACATGAATGACATGCAGGAGGGATTCGAAAATGTATTTGCCATCAACATCCACAGGACCCCTATGGCCCTGAAGGCCTACTGCCTGATCTTCATTTACATTTTCCCGCTCATCTATGCGCCCACCATCATTTATAATATCGGGGCCACCCACAGTGATGTCGTAGTTTACTTCATTGTAGTTGTCACCGAGTTTATCCTGATATCCCTTTACAATATCCAGGACCATATGGAATACCCCTTCGACGACATAGGGGTAGATGACATCAAGCTGGAAAACTTCCAGTTGCACCGGAAGGCGTATCCTACAAAATCCTGACCATCCGGTAGTCGTCCATCACAAAGCCCCCTCCGATATCGGTAACCAGGGCTCCTTTGTTCTCAAACCCCATTTTTGAATAGGCCTCAATGGAGCGGTCATTGTTTTTATTGACTGTCAATACAATACGGTCGCATCCGAACTCCCGGGCCTTTTCCGCGATAAAGTCCATGGCAGCCTTCCCCATTCCAAGCCCCCTGTATTCCCTGAGCAGGTAAATCTTACTCAAAAAGAGTTCCTGCCCCCGTTTCTGGATCGCGAGATATCCCCTGGGGGTAGCGCCTTCCAGAATAAGGAAGTAGGTGATGGCGTCCGCTACCTGCCGGGCGATGGCTTCCCGGGATTGAAAATGCTCCAGCATGTAGTCTACCTGTGCCTTTCCTATGATGGGGGTATAGTGTTCCCTCCAGATGATTTCGGCCAACCCGGCGATTTGGACAAAATCCCCGGGGTCTTTGGCCTCCCTGAATTTGACAAATGGAGTCATCGGTCGTGGGTGAAGTTCTAAGGTACAAAACCTGTCAGCGCGAAAAAATAGTTTGGGTTTTTGACAAGCTATAAATTCCCTACATTTAAGGACCTATCTTTAAAATTACAGGTAATGAATTCGATCTCGCTTTTGTTCCGGTTTTTAATCGTGTTTGCATTATCCCTCTTTGTCGATTTTGGACTTTCCGCCCAGGGCCCCGGGGACTCCCAGGCCATAGGCCGTTGGGATTTGGAAGTGCAGTATGGGGAACGGTGGATACCTTCCTGGTTGGAGGTTAAACTGTCCGGGAACAAGGCCCTGGTCGGCCATTTTGTGGGCCCGGGGGGAAGTGCCAGACCCATTGCCGAAGTACACGATAACGGCGGCCTGATAAGCTTCAGCATCCCGCCCCAGTGGAGCGGCTCCCAGTACATGCACCTCACCGGTACGGTCAATGAGGATGCTATGGAAGGAAACATCCTTGACCATATGGGCCATGCCCGTGCCTTTAGGGGGGTCAGGGCCCCGAAGCTGCTCTACCCCACCCCTGAAAAATGGTCCGACCCACGGCCCTTGCTTCAGGAAAACAGCCTGGCAGGTTGGGTGCCCCAGGGCAGGGGTGAGGCGAATCAATGGTTCGTGAAGGACGGAGTGCTTACCAGCCCTGCCTCAGGGATGAACCTGATGACTGCCGAAACATTCATGGACTTCAAACTCCATATCGAATTCCGCTACCCGGAAGGCTCCAACTCCGGGGTATACCTCAGGGGTCGCTATGAGGTGCAGGTGGAAGACAGTTACGGAAAAGACCCGGATTCCCATTACCTGGGCGGGGTCTACGGGTTCCTTACCCCCAACGAAAATGTGGCCAGGAAAGCAGGGGAATGGCAGTCCTATGATATCACGCTGGTAGGACGGAGGGTGACCGTAGTCGCCAACGGGAAAACCATTATCCACAACCAGATCATCCCCGGCATTACCGGCGGTGCCCTCAGTAGCAGGGAATCAGAACCCGGACCTTTGTACCTTCAGGGAGACCACGGCCCGGTGGAATACCGCAATATCACCATTGCCACCCCTGTAGAATAGGTCAGGCAGGAATTACCCGTTTTAATCGCGCTTGGTGAATCGTTCTCCGAAAGCCTCCAGGTCACTTACAGCTCCGTCGGTGCCCAGGTGAAAGCTCACCAAGCCCTCGAACCGGTACCGGTTATCCGGCATTATCCGAAAGGTATCGTAGTGCCAGTGCTGGGTTTCAAATTGCACAAAATCGTTGAACTTCAGGTGCATGCCTTCCGGGACCACTGAGACCACTACCTCACCGAGCATGGGATGGGAGTATGTGCCCGAGTAGGCTTCAGGCGAGAGGCTGGTTTGGGTATCCGGAACCCGGTTTTGTAGTGCTTCCCGTTCCCGCTCCTCGCTTTTTTTCCGGAGGTCTTCGTACAAGTCAAAGATTTCCCGGTGCCAGTCCCGGGGGGCGTCTCCAAAAGCCCAGAGGTCCAGGGCCTCGTAGAGGATGGCATGCCTGAGTTCTGCATGATCCCGGTTGGCA
>JAWWDW010000010.1:0-15302 GCA_033719735.1 Robiginitalea sp.
ATCGTAATGCAGGTTGTCCCCTTCCCGTTTCAGGGTTGGGTGTTCTTCGGTCTCAATCGCTACCAGCAGGTCTCCCGGAATGCCGTTCCCCGGTGCTTCATTCCCTTTACCGGCCACTTTAAGCTGCATTCCGGATTCCACCCCGGCCGGTATCTTGATGGATACGGTTTCCTCCTTTTGGTGCAGGCCGTGGGCGTCTGCATCGCCGGGTTTCTGGTCGATGACCTGTCCGGAACCGGCACAGGCCGTACAGGCCGATGCCGTTTGCATCCTTCCCAGGATCGTATTGGTCACCCGGGTTACCTGTCCGCTTCCGCCACAGGTGGCGCACGTCTTGTAGGTGACACCCGGGGCCTGAACCTTCCGCCTGACCTTGACCTTTTTCTCCACACCGGTAGCCACTTCCTCCAGGCTGAGGGTCACCCGGATCCTGAGGTTGCTCCCTTTGACCCGGCGTTGGCCTCCGCCAAATCCGCTGAATCCACTGAAGCCTCCCCCGAAAGCACTGCCGAAGATATCGCCAAACTGGCTGAAAATATCTTCCATGTTCATGCCGCCGGAACCAAAGCCGCCGCCCCCTTCAAAGGCCTGGTGTCCAAACCGGTCATAGCGGGCCCGCTTGTCCGGGTCGCTGAGGACCTCATAGGCCTCTGCGGCTTTTTTGAAATTTTCCTCTGCCGCGGTATCTCCCGGGTTCCTGTCCGGGTGAAATTCAATGGCCTTTTTACGGTACGCCTTTTTTATTTCCGCAGCCGAAGCGCCCTTGTCTATTCCGAGTATTTCGTAATAATCCTGCTTCATAACCTTAGTTTCCTACCACCACTTTTGGGTGCCTGATGATGCGATCTCCGAGTTTATAGCCTTTTTCGATCACATCAACCACCTTTCCTTTCAGGTTTTCACTGGGTGCCGGAATCTGGGTGACTGCCTCGTGTACTTCTGCATCAAAGGGTTCCCCATGGGAAACCTCGATTTCCTCCAGGCCTTTCCCCTGAAGGGTATCCCTGAATTTATGGTGGATCAGTTCCACCCCTTTAAAAAGCTCTTCGTCCCCGGAGCGATCCAGTTCCTTTACGGCCCGGTCGAAATCATCGAGCACCGGAAGCAAGGCACTGATCACCTCCTGGCCCGCGGTCTTAAAAAGGTCCATGCGTTCCCGGGAGGTCCGCTTTTTGTAATTCTCAAATTCAGCAAAAAGCCGAAGGAACTTATCTTTCTCCTTTTCGAGTTCAGACCTGAGGGCCTCCTCCTGGGAAGGTTGTTCCGCATCCTGTCCCTGCCCTTCCTGCTGCTGCGTTTCTGAGGTAGCTTCGCTATCCTGAACCAGTTCTTCCCGGTCTTCTGTATCCTTGGTAGTGCTCATACGAGATCTGCTTGTTGAAATTCTTCAAAGTGACGGCAAAAGTACTGCCATTTCTCAAAAAATGTCAAAATGTCACGAAAAATAGTTCCCTGGGAAATATGGGGTCCTGGAAGGAAGCCACATGGATCAGGAGAGTAAATCAGCCAGGGCCCTTTGCACATTCTTATACTGAAAAGCAAAACCCTCGGTCTCGATTTTTTCGCTGCTGACACGCTGGCTGGCCAGCAGGAGTTGGGACATTTTCCCCAAAACCATGCGAAGCGCCCAGGCAGGCACCTTAGGCAGCCAAAGCGGGCGCTTCAGGACCGCGGCCACCTCCCGGGTGAGTTTCTGGTTGGTGACCGGATTCGGGGCCACGGCATTGTATACCCCATCAAGGCGTTCTTCAAGGCAGAACCGTATCATCTCGGCAAGGTCCTTCAGATGTATCCAGGACTGCCACTGTTGTCCGCTGCCCAACGGGGCCCCGACGCCCAGGCGGACCGGACGTGCAATTTCCGGAAGGGCTCCTCCCTGTCCGGCCAGTACCAGTCCTATGCGAAGGATTCCCTGGGGGATTCCCAGTTCAGAGAACTGCGCCGCGGCCTGTTCCCATTTCAACACGGTCTGACCCAGAAAGCCGGCATCCACCTCTTTGTGGTCTTCGGTATAAAATTCAGTAAGGGAGCTCGGATAGATTCCGATGGCTGAGGCCGAAAGGAGGTATTCCACCTGGTGGGAGTCCATCCCGGACAATCCGTTTTTCAGGGTTTGCAGGCTATCGGTACGGCTTTGCTGGATTTCTTTGCGGTAGGAAGGGGTCCACCTTTTTGCGATGGTGGCCCCGGCCAGGTTGACAATGACAGAAACGCCCTTAAAACAATTCCGGTCGATATGACCCTGAGCGGGATCCCAGTGAAATCCTTTGTAATCGGGTTCATCCCGCATCTTTTCCTTCCTGGTAGTCAGGTAGTGTACCTGCATGCCCGCCTGTCGCAACTCGGATACCAGTGCAGAGCCAACTAACCCTGTCGCCCCTGTGATAAGTACTTTCAAAGCAATTTTTTTACAAAAATATCCCTTTGGATCCGGGCAGCCTGAGGGATTAAAAGGGATTTAACACTTTGCGGCACCGATGGGGGCTGCCTATGGTGCTTTGGACGCCCGCAACATTTCCCGTTTCCCGGGCGGGCCCGGGAGGCGCTCCACCAAAAAGCCCACTTCCTGCATGGCACGTCTTACGCTGCCTTTTGCAGAATAGGTAACCAGGTATCCGCCCGGGCGAACTGCCCGATACATCCTCCGGAAGATTTCCGCAGTCCAGAGCTCGGGTTGCACCCGGGCCCCGAAGGCATCGAAGTAAACCAGGTCAAAGGCGGGTTCTGATTCAAACAGGCGGATATCGACCTTCCGTTTGTGCAGGGTAAAGGAGGGGGTCACCGGATGCTCCCGATCCCAGGGGGCCCGGTGGAGTTCTTCAAAATACTTTTGAACATTCACTTCCCGGCCAAGCAACTGCGCATACTCCAGCTGCTTCCATTCTTCCTCTGCCACCGGGTAGGCTTCCAGACCTGTATATCGAATATGGAGCTTCCTTCCAGGAGCTTCTACCAGGGTAACCAGGGCATTGAGTCCCGTGCCAAATCCGATTTCCAGGAGGTCTACGGGCCGGTTGAAGAACTGGTACAACCCCTGCCTGATAAATACATGGAAGGACTCCTGCAGGGCGCCGTGCATGGAGTGGTACTGTTCCCCCCACTGAGGCAGCTGTATGGTCTGCGAACCATCTGCGGTACGCACGATTTTGCGCTCCATCCCTAGCGGAAGATTCTCACCCCGCTGGCTTCAAACCCTTTCTGCATTTCGGAACCGGTGATTTTGGCGATCAGGGAGTCGGGCTGCCCCGCATCCTCTGCCATATGCCTGCGTTCATCTTCGTCCACCTCGGAAACAAAGGCCTTGCCTTCGACCAGGACGCGTTTTCCGGCAATGTCCTTGGGAACAAAGAATCCATAATCCTTAAAGCGTACCATGACGGTCTCCTCCCCGGGCATTTCCACGCGCATCCAGCACCCCTTCATCTGGCAAACCGAGACCACTTCCCCCTCAAACCGTGTGGTGAGGGTATCCCCGGGCTTGAGGTCTGAATAGGCTTCGGACATTTCTGCTTCGCTGAAGACACTGCCCTCAGAGATGGGCGCCCCCGCGCTGGCAAAGGCAGGTTCCTCCTCCTGTACCGGTTCTTCCGGTTGTGTTTTTGCGTCCTTACAGGCAGCGATCAGGATAAGAAATACAAGGAAAATGTTAAATCGTTTCATTTTTTTCAGTTTCTGTCTTTCGAATACAAAAGTCCGGATTTTCCGGGTAAAAATACAAGCCCCACTGGTTTAAATTATGTAATTTTATGCTGCAAAAAGTCGAGGCCTTATGGATTTATCTACATTACAGATACCGGTTAAAAAAACGAATGCATCGAGAATTTCCAGCGTGGATTTCGAAAACCTGCCCTTCGGCAAGGTATATACCGACCACATGTTTATAACCACCTACAAGGAGGGTCGCTGGCAGGACGCCAAGGTGGTTCCCTATGGCCCGATTTCCCTGGAACCGGCTGCCAAGGTGTTTCATTACGGACAAACCGTCTTCGAAGGCATGAAGGCCTATAAGGATGCAGCCGGAAAGGTTTGGCTGTTCCGGCCGGAAGACAACCAGAAGCGCCTGAACATCTCGGCCGGCCGCCTCGTGATTCCTGAGGTCCCCAAGGAATTGTTTATGGAAGGGTTGAAAACCCTACTGAAAGTTGACCAGGACTGGATCCCCACGCAGGCAGGGAGTTCCCTGTACATAAGGCCTTTTATATTCGCCTCCGGATGCGGCTTCCACGCCTCTCCGGCAGATGAGTACACCTTTATCATCGCCTGCTCCCCCTCAGGATCGTATTTTGCCGGGAAAGTCAGTGTACGGATAGAGGAAACCTATGCGCGTGCTGCCAACGGCGGCGTCGGCTTTGCCAAAGCCGGGGGAAATTATGCAGGGCAATTCTACCCCACCCAACTGGCCGTTTCAGACGGGTTTCAGCAGGTGGTCTGGACCGATGACAACACCCATGAATACATCGAGGAAGCGGGTGCCATGAACATCTTTGTCAGGATTGGGGATACCCTGTTGACCAGCCCCACCTCCGACCGCATCCTGGACGGGATCACCCGCAAAAGCATCCTGAAGCTGGCCGAATCTGAGGGGATCCCTACCGAGGTCAGGAAAATTAAGGTTTCCGAATTGATCGGGGCAGCAGAGAACGGGACCCTGAAAGAACTGTTCGGGTCCGGTACGGCCGCTGTGGTTTCTCCGATCAGCAGTTTCGGGTACCAGGGGAAACGCTACGACCTTCCGGAGCTCACCGACAGCTATGCATCCCATTTCAAAAAGCGCATTACCGATATTCAGTACAACCGCTCTGAAGATCCCTTTGGCTGGCGGTATCCCGTAAGCTGAGAAAAAGCCCCGCCATTGCGCGGGGCTTTTCAGTTCTCAAGGATGCCTTTGATATCCGGTTTGAAGTAATCCGGACCCTTCAGCACTTTGCCATCCTCCCGGTAAATCGGTTTTCCATCCGGCCCCAGCTTGCTCATATTGCTTCGCTGTATCTCGGCAAATACGGCTTCGATCTTGTCCTGCATCCCGTGCTCGAGGATGGTGCCACAGAGGATGTACAGCATATCTCCCAGGGCGTCGGCCACCTCCACCAGGTCTCCCCGGCTGGCCGCATCCAGGTATTCCTCATTTTCCTCCCGCATGAGCTTGTAGCGCAACAGGTTCTTCTCAAGGGGGAGCCCGGCACTGGGCTGGTCCTTGATGCCCAGGCCGAAAGCCCGGTGGAATTCCGCCACTGCGGCTATTTTTTGTTTCATAGTTGGGTTTGTTTGGGTTAGTTTTGCGCTAAAAGTAGAAATATGTTCACCACCGGTCAAATCATTTTTGCCCTGGCATTTATCCTGGTGTTCGTCCTGGTTATGGTCCGGATGTACCGCAAAGACAGGAAATGGCAGCAGCAGCAATACAAGGGTGCCGGATGGGTACTGGTCTTCTTCATCCTGTTTATTTCCCTCCTGCTTTTTTTGAAATACATCCTCAGGCAATAACCGATTTCCCGCCATTGACCATGGATTTACAGCTGTTGACAACGAATTAGGGGATTTGTTACCATTTCTATAAGAAAAGGAGTACTTTTGCGTTAACCTAGATAAACAACCAATTACCAATGGCGCTTTTTATAGGGATCTTTGTAGCTCTGGTAATCATCAACACACTGCTGCTGATATTCAGCTCTTCCCTTCGGTACCCGTCCGGCCGCCGGGAATCCCGCCCACAAACCAAGGCACCCAAATCGAGGATCTACCCGCTCAAGGTTAGGGATTCCGAATACCAGGAGGCCGTATAATCAAAGATTTCTTAGTTTTACCTCCAGGATTTCCAACCGGGTACTGTCGCTTCAGCTACCCCCGGCAATTCAATTGATTGGGACACCATGAAACAAGCACTCCTTATTTTCCTGGGCGGAGGCATGGGAAGCGTTCTGCGCTATCTGATCAGCACCCATTTTAATTCCAGTGAAAATCAGTTGTATCTGGGCACCTTCCTGGTCAACATCATCGGCTGTCTGTTGCTGGGTTTTGTCCTTGGGGTTTCCCTTAAAAACAGCTGGATGAGTACCGAGACCACCCTGCTGCTGGGCGCGGGCTTCTGCGGGGGCTTTACCACGTTTTCCACCTTCAGTGTGGAGCTGCACGCCCTGCTCAGAGTGGGCAATTACTCCCTGTTTTTCCTGTACCTGGCCGGCAGTATCCTCATTGGCCTGCTGTGCATCGCACTGGGGCTCTGGCTTTCCAAAGGGTTGTAAGCCTGATAGTTTGAGAGACCACCCCCTGAAGGAACATTCCAGGCTTTTTCCCAACAATAGGACCGGGTAGAAGACGCCCGCCCGGATGATCACCGACCTCCCGGCATTTGCTGCGAATCTTTTACCGATATCCTCATTTATTAAAATATCTCAAACAGACCCCCTGATATAATGGGGGTTGTTTACAATATCGATAATTTTATTCCTTTACCCCCTTCTTTTTAGGGGGTACAAATCATTTTACCATATATTTGAGCCGTTAAAACCTAAAGAGCTGCTCATGAAAAAAGTGGAAGCCATTATTCGAAAATCCAAATTCGACGAGGTTAAAAAAGCGCTGCATGAAATTGAGGCGAACTTCTTCAGCTACTGGGATGTTACCGGCGTTGGCAATGAAAAACAGGGCCACATCTACCGGGGCATCGCTTACAGCACCTCGGATATCCAAAGGAGGTACCTGGTCATCGTGGTATCGGATGAGTTCCTGGAGCGTACCGTAGAAACCCTCCTGGATGCTGCCTATACGGGTAATATTGGCGATGGGAAAATCTTTGTTTCCGAAGTAATCGAAGCGTACCGGATCAGGACCCGGGAAAACGGACACGCCGGAATTAACTAACCTACCAAATTCAGCAAACACTTATGGACACTGCAACTTTTACAGCCAACAACGTGTGGATGATGGTCTGTACTGCCCTGGTTTTTTTCATGCACTCTGGCTTCGCCTTTCTGGAAATCGGCCTGACCCGGCAGAAAAACACCATCAACATCCTCTTCAAAAATATCTTTATCATTACCGTTGGTCTTCTGATCTACTACATCGGTGGTTTCAATCTGATGTACCCGGGCGATTTCAATGGGTTCCTGGGCTTCGGAGGCTTCGGGCTGGAAACCGATGCTGCCGGGGTCACCGCCGCGTATGCGGACGGGGGCTATACCTACTGGACCGATTTCCTGTTTCAGGGGATGTTCGCCGCCACGGCAGCCACCATCGTATCGGGGGCCGTGGCAGAGCGGATCAAGCTGGGCCCGTTTATGATCTTCACCCTGATCTATGTGGGGCTGGTATACCCGATCGTCGGGTCCTGGCAATGGGGAGGGGGGTTCCTCTCCACCCTGGGAGGGGACGAAGCCGGGTTCTATGATTTTGCAGGTTCCACCCTGGTCCACTCCGTCGGGGGTTGGGGGGCCCTGATCGCCATCTGGCTGCTCGGCGCCCGGATCGGAAAATTTGATGAAGACGGAAAACCCAGGGCGATCCCCGGCCACAACATCCCCATGGCAACGGCCGGGGTACTGATCCTGTGGCTGGGCTGGTTCGGGTTCAACGGCGGTTCGGTCCTTTCTGCGGACCCCGCCCTCACCTCCCTGGTCCTTACCACGACCAGCCTGGCAGCAGCAGCAGGTGGGGTTGGGGCATTCGTGGTATCCACCCTGGCCTACCGGAACTTCGACCTTACCATGTTCCTGAACGGCATCCTTGGCGGACTGGTCGGGATTACGGCCGGTGCAGACCTGATGTCACCCAATGAGGCGGTCCTGATCGGACTGATTTCCGGGACGATCATCGTCGCGGGTGTGGCCCTGGTAGACCGGATGAGACTGGATGACCCCGTGGGGGCGGTAACCGTACACCTGATTTGCGGGATGTGGGGCACCCTGGCCGTCGGGATCTTTGGCAGCAAGGCCGGCATAGAGCAGTTCGGCTATCAACTCACTGGAGTAGGCGCTGCCGGCCTTTTTTGTGTGCTCTCGGCCTTTGCGATCATCTTCACCCTGAAGAAAACCATCGGCATCCGGGTAGCACGTCAGGAAGAACTCGAAGGCCTCGACCTGCATGAGCACGGTATGGATTCCTATGCGGACTTCAGGATGAACCAGCATTGACCCTCCCGGTCCTTCCCGCAGGGAATGGACCCGATTTCGGGGAATTCAAGCCCGGTCACGGATGGGGGATCAGGGCTTTTTTAAGGGACGAAAATCCTTAACCCCTGCGGCTACCTCCACGTCAAGGTGATTTGCCTTCGGGACAAGGGGGCAGGAATAACTCGGGTTGTAGGCGCAATACGGGTTGTAGGCCTTGTTGAAGTCGATCAGGATCGAATCCCCATCCGGGATGCGCAGGTCGATATACCGCCCCCCTTCATAGGTATCCCGACCATTGGTCTGGTCCGTGAAGGGAAGGAACAGGTAATCGGTGTACCCCGGGTCCCCCATCAGTTCCGGGCTCTGGTACACCTCCAGCACATAGGTGGTTCCCCTGAGTTGAAAGGTCAGCTTACCATAGACCCGCTCCCTGGCGAAATCATTCGTATTGGTGGGCATATCAAAGGGGAGTGCATGCGGGGTGCGGTCCAGCCTCGCCCAGACGCGGTAGGTGGTATCCGGTTCAAAAAAATCGAGTCCCTCAAAGTTTTTGCGGAACCGGTCCGGCAGGGGCGATACCTCCGGGTCCCGAAAACTGGAATTCAGTGAATTCTGGAAGGTACGGATATCGGCCAGGGCGCTGTTGCCTTCCGCCACAACCGGCTCCTGAAGGTCGTGGTACTTCTTGCCATCCCTGCATCCCGACAGGGCCAAAACGATTCCAGCCAGTAACAACCACAGCCACGGAACCCTCAGGGGGTGTCCCTTACGTATTCTCATCCCTTTGCGTATTAGGTTTAAAACACTTTTCAAAAATAGGAAATCGATCGCGTTTCAGAAGGCAGGCGATGTAGGCAACTTCCGGACAGGGGTTCCCGGTTCGGCACGATCGGTTTTTGACCATTTTGACGGGTACCTACTCCTCCGTGGCATACCGGGCCTTGCCGAGATACTGCTCCACCAGCTTGTTGAATTCAGGACTGATCCGCAGAAGGCCCGTATGCGGCAAGGTATATAACCCGTCTGCATCCTTGTAGCCTTTTTTGAGGAGCTCTTCCAGGTAGAAGTTGGCCGTCCCGAAATCCCCGTACTTGGCTGTGTAGGAGATGACCTTTAAATAGTGGTCATAATTCTCGGGATCGGTAATGGTCTTCAGCATGTGCAGTAAAATCAGGGCATCCTCGTCGGGCTTCTCCCCCAGGCCGTAGGTGTCGATAAAATCGCTGATCAGGGCATTGAGGTACCCCTCCAGGCGCTGGCCCATCAACTGTTCCTCCCCCTTATCACTGCTTTTGTACTTGTTGATCTTCTCCATCTGGTAAGTCCACCATCCCAGGTTGTTGAGATTGAAACTGTTGACATCCTCAGCCAGATAAAATCCGTAATCCTCCGTCAGCATCAGCTCCTGTACGCGCGCCTGTTCCCAGTCGCGTTTCTGGGCGCGGTACGCCCGGTTTTTGCGCAGCTCCTTCCGCCTGTCTTTCAGCCAGTCGGTTTCGATCAGCTCGTCGTAGAGGGACAGGCCTTCCTCCACCTGGTCCAGGGCGAGCAGGAGGTCCCCACCTGCCTCGAGGGCAAGGATATAGTCCCTGAAATCCTGGTAACTGGACCGAATATACTCCGCATCCTTTTCCCCTCCCGGGCCCTTCATGGCCATCAGGGTCAGTGACTGCATTCCCAAATCGAAATACCGGGCATCCGGCCACTGGTGGCCCCCGGTGTGATAGAACACGTGGTTGCGGATCTTTTTGCGGTCCAAAAATTCCTCTGCGGCCCGCATGTCGGAATACTGGTAGTCTGCCCTTCCCATGACCCCGACAAACTCAAAGGTCCCCGAATCCCCTATCAATTCCGGGGTGCCCAGGCCAGACCCTATAGAGAGCACCCCCCGTACCGGGCGTATGAGGGAGGGGACCAGGGTTGCGAGTTGCCCTCCCATATCATAGCCCGAGGTGTAGATACGCCTCAGGTTTAAGGGCAGGTATGCCCTGAGTTTCTCCAGACCGGTGTTAATGCGAAGGACTTTGTCTGTGAGGGAGAGGGTGTCTTCCATGGCCTCAGTGGCGGCCAGGATATACCCGTTCTTTTCCGCGGCTCCCGCCATGGATCGCATGGCCTGCAGGGCCTGTTCATCCTCCACACAGATAAAGATCAGCGGCCAGGTGCGGGTGGTTTCAAAATCCGTGGGCAGGTAGAGTTTCAGCGTTTTGGCAAAAGCGTCGGTTACCGGAAGGGAATCCAGGATCACCCCTTTTCGAAGTGCAAAACGCTCCGGCTGCGTCTGGGCCTGGGCCCCAAAACATCCGAAAAGAAGGAGTAAGGCGATAAATCTTCTCATAGTATTCTTTGCATCAAAAACCCGGCCAATTTTAGCCGTGCTCCTCGAAACGAAATCCGTCAAAAGGAACTACGCACAACCTCAAAGTAAGGAATTCGGAAAAACTATTACAACTGAAGCTGCCAAATTCATTCCGGGGACTTCATCTTGCCGATGGGGGCATTGGAAATCACTTCGGACAGGATAATGTGCGTCCGTGTCTCCCCATACTGTATCAGCTTATCAATAAATTCCTCCAGGTGGAACTGGTCCCGGAATACCACCTCCATAATGATGTTCTCATTTCCGGTGATCCGATAGCAGTTCACTACCTCTTCCAAGGTGCGCACATGTTCCAGGAAAGGCCGCAACTTGCCCATAAAGGCCCTCAGGGTAATGATCGCCTTTAGCTGATACCCCAATTTACTGTGCGCCACGGAAGTCCAGTACCCCTCGATGATGCCGAGGTCCTCCATCCGTTTCACACGCTCGGCAACGGCCGGGGGGGTCAGGCCAATTTTCCGCCCAATGGCGGAGAGGGAAGCCCTGGAATTCTTCTGCAAGGCCCCGAGAATATCCCAATGAAGTTTGTCTAACTTAAATTCCAAATTAATTAATCCTTTTTTTCTTAAATTTTAAGGTAAGATACTTTTTTACCCTTTAAAATGAAATATTTTTATGGTGTTTTCATAGTAATTTTCATAAAAATTGCGATACCAATGTCTTATAAGGGGCTGAGAGACCTTCCCGTGTACAAAAAAGCGGTCGAGCTGCAAACCATGGGCCGCGCCATAGCGCTTTGCGCAGCCGGCAACAAAGCGGCCGTTAACCGCTACAGGGTCAGCAGCCTGAGAAGCGAAGTAGCGGGATTGCTGATGACCGATACGGCATTGATCCGCAAGCAAATTGCCCTGGCTGCAGGGACTCCTTCCCTGTCGATCCGACAGAACAGCCTCCAGTTTGTTTCAATCATGATCCGCAACCTGGGTAGCTACTGCCGGGGCCTGGAAATGGACGGGATGCGGGAGCGTGAATACCTGGAGTTGCTCCGGCACGAACTGGTCAGTTTTCGCAAGTCCTTCAAGCAGTGGCGAAAAAGCCTGGGAAACTAGTTCCCGGGAAAAGCCCCCTTACATATTCCTGCGGTACTGCCCGCCTACTTCGAAAAGTTTCTGGGTGATCTGCCCGAGCGAACATACCTTGCACACCTCCATAAGCACCTCAAACATGTTTTCATTGTGTACGGCTGCATCCTGCAGGCGCCGCAGCCAGACGGATGCCGTCCCGGCGTGCTGGGCATGCACCCGGTCCAGGGTGCTTATCTGGGCCTTCTTTTCCTCCTCCGTGGCCCGGATCACCTCTGCGGGAAGGATGGTGGGAGAGCCCTTGGAATTCAGGAAGGTATTGACCCCTATGATCGGATAGGCCCCGGTATGCTTCAGGGTTTCGTAATGCAGGCTCTCATCCTGGATGCGGGAACGCTGGTACATGGTCTCCATGGCCCCAAGGACCCCGCCCCGTTCGGTAAGCCGGTCGAATTCATAGAGGACGGCCTCTTCCACCAGATCGGTCAGTTCCTCAATGATAAAAGCGCCCTGCAGGGGGTTTTCGTTCCTGGCCAGCCCAAGTTCCTTGTTGATGATCAGCTGTATGGCCATGGCCCTTCGCACCGATTCCTCCGTGGGGGTGGTGATGGCCTCGTCATAGGCATTGGTATGCAGGGAGTTGCAATTGTCGTAAATTGCGTAGAGGGCCTGCAGGGTCGTTCGGATGTCGTTGAAGTCAATCTCCTGGGCGTGCAGGCTCCTGCCGGAAGTCTGGATATGGTACTTCAGCATTTGTGCCCGGGGATCTGCCCCGTATTTCTGCTTCAGGGCCTTGGCCCAGATCCTCCGGGCCACCCTGCCGATAACGGCGTATTCCGGGTCAATCCCATTGGAGAAGAAAAAGGACAGGTTGGGCCCGAACTGGTTGATATCCATGCCCCGGCTCAGGTAATACTCCACATAGGTAAAGCCGTTGGAAAGGGTAAAGGCCAGTTGGGTGATCGGATTGGCCCCGGCCTCCGCAATATGGTAGCCGGATATGGATACGGAATAGAAATTCCGCACCTGCTTTTCGATGAAATATTCCTGCACGTCCCCCATCAGGCGGAGGGCAAATTCAGTGGAGAAGATACAGGTGTTCTGGGCCTGGTCCTCCTTCAGGATGTCGGCCTGGACGGTTCCCCGCACCTTTTTAAGGGTATCGGCCTTAATACGCTCATAGACCTCCCGGGGCAGGACCTGGTCTCCGGTAACCCCCAGCAGCATAAGGCCCAGCCCGTCATTTCCCTCCGGCAGCTCCCCCCGGTATTCGGGGGCGGCTACCCCTTCCTTTTTAAAGATTTCAGCCATTTTGGCCTGTACCTCTTTTTCGAGGCCCTGTTCCCTGATGTACTTCTCGCAATTCTGGTCGATGGCCGCATTGAGGAAAAACCCGAGCAGCATGGGGGCAGGCCCGTTGATGGTCATGCTCACCGAGGTTTTGGGGTCGGACAGGTCAAAACCGGAATAGAGTTTTTTGGCATCGTCCAGGCAACAGATGGATACCCCGGCATTCCCGATCTTCCCGTAGATGTCGGGACGATGCCCGGGGTCGTGACCGTAAAGGGTCACCGAGTCAAAGGCCGTTGACAGCCGCTTGGCGGGCATGTCCAGGCTCAGGTAGTGGAACCTCCGGTTGGTCCGTTCCGGCCCGCCCTCTCCGGCAAACATCCGGGTGGGGTCCTCACCTTTCCGCTTGAAGGGATACAGCCCGGCCGTGTACGGAAACGAGCCCGGTACGTTTTCCTGCAGGGACCACCTGAGGATGTCGCCCCAACTGCGGTAGCGCGGCAGCACCACCTTTGGGATCTGCAGGTGGGACAGGGACTCCGTATGGGTTTCGACCGCTACTTCTTTTGCGCGAACGGTATAGGTATACACCGGGTCCCTGTAACGCTGTTTCAGGGACGGCCATTTTATAAGGAGGTCCCAGTAATGGGGATCCAGGTTCTTGTGCTCCGACTCAAAGCGGTCGATGAGCTTTTCAAGCAGTTCCCGGGTTTCCCCCTTTAGTTCCGCCGTGAGGAAATCCTCCTTTACCAGTCCCTTAGGGCCCAGGCCGGTATTTTCCGCCCCCCGGGGGATCCCTGCCAGGGTACTTATGGACAGGTATAGCCCATAGAGGCGTTCGGCCACTTCCACCTGTTCCCGGACCCGGGTATCGTACATCCGGTTGTTTTCGGCGATTTCCGACAGGTAGCGTGTCCGGGCGGGCGGGATGATGAAGATCTTCTCGGGCTCCTCCCCGGTTTCCGGTGCTTCCCCGGCAGCCCATTCCAGGCCTTTATCAGCGAGGCTGTGCATCACTTCCCGGTAGAGGCGGTTCATCCCCGGGTCGTTGAACTGGGAGGCGATGGTCCCGTAGACGGGGAGCTGTTCCGGGTCGGTTTCCCACAGGCCGTGGTTGCGCTGGTACTGTTTTTTTACATCCCGCAGGGCGTCCGCCGCCCCCCGCTTGTCGAACTTATTGATCGCCACCAGGTCGGCAAAATCAAGCATATCGATCTTCTCCAGCTGGGTAGCCGCCCCGAACTCAGGAGTCATTACATAAAGGGAAAGGTCTGAGTGTTCCAGGATCTCGGTATCGGACGGCCCGATGCCGGAAGTCTCCAGGATCACCAGGTCAAACCCGGCTGCCTGCAGGACGGAAACGGCCTCCTTCACATGTTTGGAAAGGGCCAGGTTGGACTGTCGGGTGGCCAGGGAGCGCATATAGATGTTCGGGTGGTGGATGGCGTTCATCCGGATCCGGTCGCCCAGCAGGGCGCCCCCGGTCCTTCGCTTGGAAGGATCCACGGAAATAATCCCCAGGGTCTTATCCGGGAACTGGTTCAAAAAGCGGCGGACCAGTTCATCCACCAGGCTGCTTTTGCCGGCCCCTCCGGTTCCGGTGATCCCGAGCACGGGAGCCACCTGTTTGGGTTTTGGAAAATCCTTTTGGACCTGCTTGTACTGTTCGGGCCGGTTTTCGGCCAGGCTGATCAGCCGTGCCAGGGTGGGTACATCCTTATCCGAAATGAGTTCCGCCAGCGGTTTGGCCGCCGGCAGGGGCAGGTCGGCCACGGAATAGTCCGCGGTGGCTACCAGGTCGTTGATCATGCCCTGCAACCCCAGTTCCCGTCCGTCGTCCGGGGAATACAGGCGTGTAATCCCGTAATCCATCAAGGCTTCGATCTCACGCGGCAGGATCACGCCTCCCCCGCCCCCGAAAATCTGAATATGGCCAGCCCCTTTTTCCTGCAACAGATCATACATGTACCGGAAGTATTCGTTGTGCCCGCCCTGGTAGGAGGTCATGGCGATGGCATTGGCATCTTCCTGTATGGCGCAATCCACCACCTCTGCCACGGAACGGTCATGCCCCAGGTGGATTACCTCCACCCCGGTAGACTGGATAATCCGCCTCATGATATTGATGGCGGCGTCATGGCCGTCAAAGAGGGAGGCTGCCGTAACGATCCGGACTTTATGGGTAGGTTTGTAGGGGGTCTGCGCTTTCATAAACATGAAGGGTTAAAAAGGACTGCAAGTTACCGAAAATGGAAAAAAGGTCCATTCCTGTTCCGGATTTTATAACAAAAAGTTCTTTAGAGGCTTTCCTATTCGGAATCTGATAATACCCCGGGCGACAGAATCCGGTATGAGCTTCTTGTGAAGCCCCCTTTATGGGGACCTCAAACGCACAGGGATCACGGCATTTTTTTACGGGTTTGGTATACTAAAGAATTGAAGACGAACGTTATAGTATATAAGGGCACAAAAGTATAATGCGATCCTAACTTTTTGGTAACC
>JAWWDW010000011.1:0-14899 GCA_033719735.1 Robiginitalea sp.
ATCTCCCATGCAAATGACAGCTTTTTCTGGGTGGTAACCCAGATGAGTGGCATGGATGTCCGCACCGGGTACCGCCTCTTTGGAGGGGGCACTTTTTTACTGGGTACTACCGCCGCCCTCGGGGTTTTTATCTGTTCCCTGCTTTTTGCCTGAGAAGAACTTCAGAGGGGCATCCGTTTGTTGATGGTTTCCAGGGATACATTCAAGAATACCTGTTCCCCGGGGTCCATGGGGGTCTCTGCATCGAAGACCACCCCCTTGCCGGATTCCAGCAGGCCGTAAATCCGGTAATGGTCGCCCAGGTAATAAGAATGCTTTACTTCCACCTGCATGCCCGATTTTTTCGAAATCCTGAACTCGTGTGGGTATACAATGATATTCCTGGTGGTGGAAGCATAGGATTTAAGGACTTCGATGGGAATCAGGTTGGCCTCAGAGAGCAATTCCGCCGTATAGAGGTGCCGGGGCTTTTCAAAAAGTTCCCTGGTAGGACGGATATCCAGGATATCCCGGTCTTTGAGCACCATGACCCTGTCGGCAAACGGAAGGACGTCGTGATGGTCGTGGGAAGCGCAGATGCAACTAATCCCGTGTTTTTTAAGGAACCCGAACAGGTTGCGCCTCAGCTTGTTCCGTCTGAAATGGTCGATATGGCTGAAAGGTTCATCCAGCAGCAGTAATTCAGGCCGAAGCGCCAGCACCCGCGCCAGGGCAACCCGTTGCTGTTGCCCTCCGCTGAGGAATTGTACTTTCTTGTCCCGGTACTCCGAGAGTTCCATGGTCTCCATGAGTTCTTCCGTCCGGGAGACCAGTTCCTCGGGTTCGGTAGGGGAGAGAAACTTGCTGATATTTTCGGCCACCGTGGTATATGGCATCAAATCGAAATCCTGAGCCAGGTACTTCACAAAAGGCCCTCCGGCAACCAACTGGTAAGCAGGGCCTTTGATGGCCTTGTTTTTCCACCGGATACGGCCCTTATCAAAGGGCAATTCCCCGTAGAGCAGTTTCAGCAGGGTGCTTTTCCCGCAGCCGCTTTCCCCCATCACGGCGAGGTATTCCCCTTGGGCGACCTCAAAGCTGATCGCTTCCAGGACAGGTTCCTGGTCGTAGGCAAAAGAAAGGTCTTGGACGCTTAGCATGCTCTGGCAAAAAAAATCCGCTTCCAGAAGAAACGGATTTTGGAGGGATTTATAAAGGCTTATTCTTTGAATTCTTTCAGAACCGCCTGGTTGGGCAATTCCTCATATCCCATGTTGTAAAGGGTGAATCCGAAGATATCTGCATATTGTTCGATGGTCTTGGTGATGGGCGTCCCCGCACCGTGGCCCGCATTGGTTTCGATGCGAATCAACACCGGGTTGGAGCCGCGGTGCTTTTCCTGAAGGGTGGCAGCAAATTTAAAGCTGTGGGCCGGGACCACCCGGTCATCGTGATCCGCTGTTGTGACCAGGGTGGCCGGATACGCCACCCCCTGCTCGATATTGTGAAGGGGGGAGTACCCTTTCAGGTATTCGAACATCTCCGCGCTTTCCTCAGAGGTCCCATAATCGTAGGACCAGCCTGCCCCGGCTGTAAAGGTGTGGTACCGCAACATGTCCAGAACCCCAACTGCGGGCAGGGCTACCTTCATGAGGTCCGGGCGCTGGGTCATAACGGCCCCAACCAGGAGCCCCCCGTTGGAACCCCCGCGAATGGCCAGGTATTCAGGGGAGGTGTACCCCTCAGAAATCAGGAACTCCGCCGCTGCGATAAAATCATCAAAGACATTCTGCTTGTTCATCTTGGTCCCGGCAATGTGCCACTGCTTGCCGTATTCCCCCCCACCCCGGATGTTGGGTACGGCATAAATCCCGCCCTGTTCCATCCAGATGGCATTTGACGTATTGAAGCCCGGGGTCAGGCTTACATTAAACCCTCCGTAACCATACAGGATGGTGGGGTTTTTCCCGTTTAGCTCCAACCCTTTCTTATGGGTGATCATCATGGGGACACGGGTCCCGTCTGCAGAGGTATAGAACACCTGTTTTGATTCGTATTGCTCCGGATCAAAGTCGATCTCAGGCTTCCAGTACAGCTCATAGGTTCCGGTTTCAACATCGAATTTGTAGGAAGAACTCGGGGTATTGTAGTTTGTGAAACGGAAGTACAGCTCTTTTTCTTCTTTCTTGCCGCTGAAGCCGCCGGCACGTCCCATCCCGGGAAGCGCGACCTCCCGTACCAGCTTCCCTTCGTAATCGTACTGAAGGACCTTGGAAAGGGCATCCACCATGTATTCGGCAAAGAAATAGCCTCCCCCGGTGCTCGGGCTCAGTACATGTTCTGTTTCGGGTATGAAATCCACCCAGTTTTCCGGGGCCGGGTCAGAAGCGTCTACGGTGACGATTTTCCGGTTCGGGGCCTCCAGGTCTGTGACGATGTAGAGTTTGGAGCCCACGTTTTCGATCACATAGCTGTCACTGTCCTCGTGGTCCAGGATCGGGAGGATCTTTGAACCGGGGGTCTCCAGATCCTGGATAAAGAGCTTGTTCCCCGAGGTCGTGTTGGAGGCCGAAATGACCAGATAGCGGTCATCTTCGGTCACACCTGCCCCGATGTAGCGATGTTTTTGAGCGGGAGTGCCCCCAAAGATCAGGATGTCTTCCTCCTGGGGTGTCCCCAGCTTGTGGTAATATACCTTGTGCTGGTCGGTCTTGGCCGAAAGCTCGCTGCCCTCCGGTTTGTCATAGCTGGAGTAGTAGAAACCTTCATTCCCCTTCCAGGAGATACCGCTGAACTTGATGTCGACCAGGGTGTCCTCCACGATCTCCTTTTTGACGGCATCCATCACGAGGACTTTCCGCCAGTCGCTTCCACCCTCGGAAATGGAATAGGCCGCCATGCTCCCGTCTTTGGTATAGCTCAGCCCTGCCAGGGAGGTGGTGCCGTCTTCTGAAAACTTGTTGGGATCCAGGAAGACCTCGGCTTCGCCCGTTCCCTTCCGGCGGTATACCACAGATTGGTTTTGCAGTCCGTCATTCTTTGAAAAGTAGGTGAAATCCCCTTCTTTATAAGGGGTTCCCAGCCTTTCGTAGTTCCATAGTTTTTCCAGACGGTTTTTGAGATCCTCCCGGAAGGGGATCTTTTCCAGGTAGGAAAAGGTCACTTCATTCTCGCGTTGCACCCAGTCTTCAGTTTCAGGGCTCCGGTCATCCTCCAGCCAGCGGTAGGGGTCGGGGACGGCCGTCCCGAAGTAGGTGTCCACCGTGTCGACCTTGGCAGTTTCAGGGTAGTCTAGTGCCATAGGAGTGTTGTTTTTGTTTTGGCAGGCCAGCAGGGTAAATCCCAGCAGGAATAAGGCGATTCGTTTTTTCATATCACAATTTTGGGTACGTCCAAAAATATCATAAAAAGACGTCTGGCGTTCTGAAACAAGGGCGTTTAACAGATTTTTAAGGACTTCAGACCAGCCCTTCTGCGAGCAGGTATTCCGCAATCTGAATGGCATTTGTGGCCGCCCCTTTCCTCAGGTTGTCCGCAACGATCCACAGGTGCAGGCTGTTCGCCTGGCTTTCATCCCTGCGGATGCGGCCGACGAAGACCTCATCCCGCCCGTGGGCGGTTACCGGCATGGGGTAGCGGTTTTCGGAAGGCATATCCTCAAGTACCACCCCCGGGGTCGTCCTTAAAAGTTCCCGGACCCTGCCCAGGTCAAAGTCGCGGTGGAATTCGACGTTCACGGATTCCGAATGCCCTCCGGCCGTAGGGATGCGAACCGCGGTAGCGGTGACGGAAAAAGTACGGTCATCGAGTATTTTCTGGGGTTCCCGTGCCAGCTTCATTTCCTCTTTTGTATAGCCGTTTTCCAGGAAGACGTCGCAGTGGGGCAGGGCATTGCGGTGTATGGGGTGTGGATAGGCCCGCTCCCCTTGGATCCCCTTCATTTCCGCATCCAATTGCCTTACGGCCTGTATCCCGGTCCCGGAAACGGACTGATACGTGGATACGACGACCCGTTTCATGCCGTATTCGCGGTGGAGGGGGGCCAGTGCCATAACGAGTTGTATGGTGGAACAGTTCGGGTTGGCGATGATCTTGTCCCCGGGCCCCAGCACGGAGGCATTGATCTCGGGGACGACCAGCTTTTTCTCAGGGTCCATGCGCCAGGCAGAGGAATTGTCGATCACCGTGGTGCCCACGGCAGCAAACCGCGGTGCCCACTCAAGGGAAGTGCCGCCCCCGGCCGAAAACAGGGCGATGTTCGGTCGGGCCTCGACAGCATCCCCGAGCCCGATTACGGTCAGTTCCCGGTCCCTGAAACGGAGCTTTTTCCCAACAGAACGTTCAGAGGCCACCACGAGCAGTTCCTCACAGGGAAAATTGCGCTCTTCAAGCACCTTAAGCATTACTTCACCGACCATTCCGGTGGCACCTACCACGGCAAGTTTCATAGCGCTGGATTTAGGAGGTAAAGGTAGGCAAGCCGTCCTTTCCCGCAAAGCAGGCTTTTGCCAACCATTAAAAATGGAACCATTTGTTTTAAATCAAACAAAACACTGCAAAAAAAAGAACCGCTGCGGGTGGGCCGCAACGGCTTTTAGGATTTGTAATAACTGTGGTGTAGCGGGATCGCACAACGTGGGCGATCAGATAGGTTAATTATTTCTTTTTGAGCAAGTCCCGGATTTCGGCGAGCAGTTCTTCCTGAGTGGGCCCTTTTGGTGCCGGTGCGGGTTCCTCCTTTTTTTTGCGGACCTTGTTGTAGGACTTCACGATCATAAAGAGCACAAACCCCACAATGATCAGGTTGATGATCGAGTTGATCCAGGCCCCGTACCGGATGGCACTCTCCGGGGTAACTACTTTTCCGTCCTCTCCGATAACGGCCTCCGAGAGCACGTATTTAAATGCTGAAAAGTCAACCCCCCCGGTAAAATAGCCAACAAAGGGCATCATGATGTCATTCACGAACCCGTTGACCACAAGCCCCACGGCCCCGGCCAGCAGGACGGCAACGGCCAGGTCGATGACATTGCCGGTCATGATAAAATCTCTGAATTCTTTAAGCATGGTTTTTTGGTTTTTGGTGTTTAGACGGTCAAGGTAATAAATTTCAACACGTTACACATAAAAAACTACCCTACAACGATTCTGGGAACACGACGGGAGATCCCAGTGAGCAGTTCATAGGAAATGGTGCCGACCCTTCCCGCCAGGGTTTCGGCCGAATGACCTTCCCCGAAAAAAATGACCTCATCCCCCTCCCGGCATTCGATCCCGCTGATGTCTATCATCGTCATATCCATACAGACATTCCCGATGATGGGGGCGGGTTTGTCCTGAATGAAAACCACCCCACGGCCTTTCCCGAAGTGCCTTCCAATCCCATCGGCATGGCCAATGGGGAGGGTTGCTGTCTGGAGCGGGGCACCCGCCTGGTAGCCTTTGTTGTAGCCCACCCACTGGCCTGGCTGTATGTGGTGTATTTGGGATATCCGGGTCCGAAGCCTGGCAACCGGCCGGAGCAGGCGATCGGTTCTGGGGTCGTTGGAATAGCCGTACAGGCCTATCCCTGTGCGGACCATATCGTATTGAGCCTCCGGGTAATTGAAGACCCCGGAGGTGTTTAAAAGGTGTTTGAACGGGCCTTTTCCCAAGTGTGCTTCGGATTTTTGAAGGATGCTCTCGAAAGCCCGGATTTGCCCAAGGGTATAGTCCTGCTCCTGCAGGTCGTCTGAGGCTGCGAGGTGCGAGAACAGGGACCGGACCTCGGTCGCCTCAGTTAGCTGGCTGCCGATCCATGGAAGGTCTCCTTCCCGGAACCCCAGGCGGTTGAGGCCCGTGTTGAATTTCAGGTGTACGGGGTACTGCTGCTGTTTGTGCTTCACCAGGGCTTCCACGAAAAGCGAAAAGATTCTGCGGCTGTACAGGCTGGGTTCCAGGCAGTGTTCGATCACCTCGTCCAACCCATCTGGCTGTGGGTGCAGCACAAGGATGGGAAGCCGGATCCCGGCCTTTCGCAACGGGACCCCCTCGCGGCTGAAGGCCACCGCCAGGTAATCGGCTCCGAGGCTTTCCAGTTTTCGTGCGATAGCCACCGCCTCGCTCCCATAGGCAAAGGCCTTAACCACTCCGAGCAACCGGGTTCGTTCCTTCAGCCTGGAGCGCAGGACACCGTAGTTGTGGGCCAGGGCCTGCAGGTCGATCTCCAGGGCAGTTTCAGGAGTCTGAGGCATCCTTTGGGTTCTTGGAGGTCACGATTTCCGGGTCCTTTACTTCCAGCTTGCTGATTTTTTCCTTCAGCATGGCCTTGTGGAAAGCAGCCCGGCTAAGAGGTTCGTATTCATCTGTTTCCCCCAGCATGACCAAACGGTCGTTCTGGGATTTGCGATAACTGTAGTTGGCCAGGTTTCCGGTTCTTGTACAAACCGCATGCACCTTGGTCACGTACTCTGCCGTGGCCATCAGGGCAGGCATGGGGCCAAAGGGATTGCCCCTGAAATCCATATCCAGGCCTGCCACAACCACCCGTACCCCGCGGTTGGCCAGGTCATTGCAAACCGTGATGATCTCATCGTCAAAGAACTGGGCCTCATCTATGCCAACCACCTGGCAGTCATCGGCCAGCAGGCGGATATTCGCGGCTGCAGGCACCGGGGTGGACCGGATTTCGTTCTCGTCGTGGGAGATTACCTTTTCCTCGTGGTATCGGGTATCCACGATGGGTTTGAAGATCTCCACCTTCTGACGGGCGAACTGGGCGCGCTTCAGGCGGCGGATCAATTCCTCTGTTTTGCCCGAAAACATGGAGCCGCAGATCACTTCGATCCAGCCGAATTGTTCTTCGTGATTAACCGTGTTTTCGAGAAACATTTTGTAATTTTAGACGAAAATCCACCTGTGAGCCGTTATCCTTAAACGGCAATGTAAAAGTATGAAAAATACGGACCGCAAGCAGGGTCCAGACAGAGATGCTATGAAACGAAAATTGAGAGCAGAATTGATACGGCTGGCCAGCCAGATTATTTCCAATGACGACCTGACGGATATTTCCGAACTCTATGAGGAATCCCGCGCCCTGTACGAAAAACTGGCCGTGCTGAATTTTATCGAGCAAAAGCTCAAAGATGTGGAGGTGAATGTCAATAAGAGTGAGGTTGCTTCCAAGTTTGAATCGATCGCCTCGGCCGTACTTAATGAGAATAAACTGGTTCCTGAAACCAGTCCCCATGAGGAGGATATTATCATTCCCGGCATTGACACCATAAAGCATATGGTCTCTGAAATGCCCGGAGGAGACGAGCTGGAAGAAGTCCTGGCCCGGTTTATGGAACGAAAGGATTTTGTGAAGTCTGATAAGGATACGGTTACCCCCAGGGCCTCTGACATCGCTGAGGCGATGGCCGCCAAATCCCTGAATGACACCCTCACCGCGAAAAAGATCACGGTGGGCCTCAATGACCGCCTTGCGTTTGTAAAGCATCTTTTTAATGAGAGTACGGAAGACTTCAACCGGATTCTTTCCCAGCTCAACACCATGGAGTCCCAGTCACGGTCCGTAGAGTTCATTGAGAAAATGGTGAAACCTGAATACGGCAACTGGAAAGGGAAGGAAGAATACGAGGCCCGGTTCATGGCCCTGATCGATCGCCGTTTTTCCTGACCGATATCCACAAAGCCATCCGGCCCAATACCGCTTTTTTATCGGGCCTTTTTCTTTTTGAAAACCTATGTCTGGCAAGCTCTACATCGTGCCCACCCCGATCGGAAACCTGGGGGACATCACCTATCGGGCGATCGAAGTACTCCAAAGCGCCGACGTGGTCCTGGCAGAAGACACACGAACCAGCGGAAAGCTCCTGCGGCATTATGACATTTCTACAGGCGTCAGGTCCTATCACATGCATAACGAACACCGCATTGCTTCAGAGCTCGCCTCCAGGATGGAAGCGGGGGAAACCATGGCCCTGATATCCGATGCGGGGACCCCGGGGATCTCAGACCCCGGATTCCTGTTGGTTAGGGAGTGTCTCAATAAAGGTGTGGTTGTGGAGTGCCTGCCCGGCCCAACCGCCCTGATCCCGGCCCTGGTTGAAAGTGGTTTCCCTTCGGACCGCTTTGTGTTCGAGGGTTTTTTGCCCCCGAAGAAAGGCCGTCAGAAACGGCTTCAGGGGTTGAAGGAAGAAGCGCGGACTCTGATTTTTTACGAATCTCCTCACAAGCTTTTAAAGACCCTGGACCAGTTTCAGGAAGTATTCGGCCCGGACCGTGAGGTGTCGGTGAGCCGGGAACTGAGCAAACTCTATGGAGAAACCATACGCGGCACCCTGCAGACTGTGGCGGAACACTTCAAAGAGCACGCGCCCAAGGGGGAGTTTGTCCTGGTGCTCCGGGGGGCCGCTTCCTGACCGGAGAACAACCCGGGAAAATCAGGGGGTTGTGTGTTTTCCGGTTTCCCAGCCGTACTTGGAGAGGTATTTCTCCCCGCTTTCCACGGCACCCGGTTCGATGGAAGTCCCCATGGAATCATTCCACCGGTTCAGGTATCCGAAAAGGGAGATAACGCCCAGCATTTCCACTATTTCGCCTTCATCCCAGTATTGGTGGAGCCTTTTTTTCAGATCTTCATTGACCGTATTCGGAATTTGCGATGCGGCCAGGGCAAAGTCCAGGGCGGCCCGTTCGGCTTCTGAAAAGGCCGGGTGGGTCCGGAATTCCCAGATATTGTCGAGTTTTTCCCGCTCAGCCCCATAGCGTTCCGCCGCCCTGATGGCATGGGCCTGGCAGTAACGGCACCCGGCTGCGTTGCTGCTTACCCAGGCGATCATTCGTTTGAGGGCTGAGGTAACACGGCCCTCATTGGCCATAACAGCCTTGTTCAATTCAATAAATGCCTTTGAGATGGCCGGCCTTCGCTGCATCGTCAGTACGGAATTCGGACAAAATCCCAGGGTCTCGTTAAAGAAGGAAGCGAGTTCCCAGGTTTCGGTGTCAGTATTTGGATCCAGGGGGTCAACCAATGGCATATCGGAGGTATTTATTGTACTTTTGATCCCTACAAGAAACGAAAAAAATATGGCTTCCACCAATCACGTAACCACCCGATGGATGGGGGATATGGCGTTTGAGAGCAATAATCCCTCCGGCCTGACTTTCAGGATTGATGCCAGCCCGGATGAAGGGGGGCAGGGAGCAGGTTTGCGTCCGAAAGCCCTGATGCTTAGTTCCCTGGCGGGGTGCTCAGGTCTGGATGTCGCCTTTATCCTGCGAAAGATGAAGCTTGAAGTGGGCAGTTTCCATATCGATATCAAGGCGCGGCTGAGCGAATCCACGCCCCAGACCTATGAACATGTCGACATGGAATTCCATTTTTATGGGGACAACCTGAACGAGCTTAAATTAAAAAGGGCCGTCACGCTCTCGGTGGACAAATACTGCGGGGTGATGCAGATGTTCCGCCAGTTTGCTGAGGTAGTTGTCAGCACGCATTTCCACCACGAAACGAACGGGGAATAGCTCAAAACCCCACAGGTTCCGGATGCAAGGAGGTTTCATCCCGGAAGGCTATTATTAAATCAAAATACAGCATGCGCTGGATCTACAAACCCGAACCCGATGCGGAACGCACAGCCCACCTGGCCGGGGCCCTGAAGGTGGACCCTTTGGTGGCAGGTCTGCTGGTACAGCGGGGGATCCACAGTTTTGAAGCCGCCCGTTCCTTTTTTCGCCCGGAACTGGAACACCTGCACGATCCTTTTCTCATGAAGGACATGGACCGGGCTGCAGACCGTATCGAAGAGGCCATTGGCAGGGGGGAACGGATCCTCATCTACGGGGATTACGATGTGGATGGTACCTCCGCCGTAGCCCTTTTGATTGCGTATATGCGGGAATACTACCCCAATGTGGCTTCGTACATCCCCGACCGGTATACGGAAGGGTATGGGGTGTCCTTTCAGGGGATCGACTTTGCTGCCGACAACGAATTTTCCCTTATCGTTGCCCTGGATTGCGGGGTAAAAGCGATCGAGCAGGTTGCGTATGCCCGGCAGCGGGGCATTGATTTTATCATCTGCGACCACCACCGCCCCGGTCCGGACCTCCCCCAGGCAATTGCGGTGTTGGACCCGAAACGGGACGATTGCCCATACCCGTATAAAGATTTATGTGGCTGCGGGGTAGGGTTTAAGCTGATCCAGGCCCTGCACATGCGAAAGGGACTGCCGGTGGGATCCCTGCTCCCTTTCCTGGACCTGGTGGCTGTGGCCATCGCTGCGGACATCGTCCCGATGACAGGGGAAAACCGGGTGCTGTCTTACTTTGGCATGCGGGTAATCAACGAAAATCCACGTCCCGGACTCAGGGCGCTCATGGAATCTGTCCAACGGGACTCCTACAAAATATCGGACCTGGTTTTCCAGTTGGCGCCGCGTCTGAATGCCGCGGGACGGATGGAACACGGCCAGCAGGCGGTGCGCCTGCTTACGGAAGAGGATCTTACCCTGGCCCGGGAGCAGGCCCGGGAGATTGAATCGCTCAATGAACAGCGTCGCGGGATGGACCGGCAAATCACCGAAGAGGCCCTGGAACTGATCCTGGAACAGGGGGAGGAGAACAGGATGAGCACGGTGGTGTACAGGGAAGACTGGCACAAGGGTGTGATCGGGATCGTCGCCTCCCGCCTTATAGAAACCTATTACCGCCCTACGCTGGTTTTTACCAAAAGCGGGGATCGGCTGGCGGCCTCTGCCCGATCCGTCCGGGGGTTCGACGTCTACAAGGCCCTTCAGGCCTGTTCGGATTGTATCGAACAGTTCGGGGGCCATACCTATGCCGCAGGGCTCACCCTGGAGGAATCCAGGTTTGAGGAATTCAAATCGCGGTTTGAACAGGTCGTTTCCAGCTCCATCCAGCCGGAGCAGCTGCAGCCCGAATTGCAGATAGATTTGCGGGTACACCTACGTCAGATTACCCCCAGGCTGGTTCGGATCCTCGAGCAATTTGCCCCCTTCGGCCCCGGGAATCCCAGCCCGGTTTTCGAAGCAGGCCCCTTGCGGGATACGGGATATGCCCGCGGTGTGGGGGAAGGAGGGGACCACCTTAAGTTGTCTGTGACACAGGAAGGTGCCGGGCCCATTGGCGGTATTGGGTTTGGACTGGGGGAAAGCCTTTCGCTGGTGCAGGGGGGGGCTCCATTCCACGCCGTTTTTTCAGTGGAACAGAATTCCTGGAAGGGACAGTCCAGGATACAACTGAAAGTGCGCGACCTGAAGTCCGAAGTCCCGGATCAGGCGTCTTTTTCGAAGTATTCCAGGGAGAGGGAAGCCCCGTCGAAGACCCCGTAACTGTAGTAGCTGATCCAGTCCCCCAGGTTCACGTATCTGGAGGTCGTTGAAAGGTCAATATCCAGGGGCAGGTGCCGGTGGCCAAAGACAAAATAATCGAAATGCTGTTGGGCCAGCTTTCGCCTGGCGTATTGTACGAGCCACTCCTTTTCCTCCCCGAGGAAGGTCACATCTTCGTCCCCTGAAATCAAACGGTTTTTAACGGAAAAGTACTGGGCCATGCGAACGCCCAGATCGGGATGCAGCCACCTGAAGAACCATTGGGCCACCGGATTTGTAAAGACTTTCTTCATCCGCTTAAAGCCCTTGTCCCCGGGGCCCAGCCCATCCCCGTGGCCGATAAAGAACTTCTTTTGGTTTAGTACAAAAACCTGGGGCTTGTGGAAAACCGGGATGTTCAATTCTTCCTCGAAATACCCCCGCATCCAAAGGTCGTGGTTGCCGACGAAATAATACACGGGGATGCCGCTATCCGTGAGCTCTGCGAGTTTCCCAAGGGTCCGGGTAAACCCGCGGGGGACCACGTAGTTGTATTCAAACCAGAAATCGAACAGGTCCCCCAACAGGAATAGTGCTGCTGCGTCCTCTTTGATCTGGTCCAGCCAGCGGACGAATTTCTTTTCCCTGGGAAGGCTCTGCGCAGTATTGGGAGCCCCCAGGTGATTGTCGCTGGCGAAATAGATCTTCTTCCCGGAAGGAACGGCTATGGTATCCATCGGGGGTAAAAATACGGAACTCCCGCGGGATTTGATATGCCCGGGGGCAGCTTTGGGTCAGGGATTGTCACTGGCATGCCACTCTGCATAGGCCGTTCCGGTTTCACGCAGCCGAAGGGAATGCAGCTGGAGGGTCTCCGGTAGGCGGGCCCGGATTTTCTGCGCAAAATCGATGACCATGTTTTCCGAGGTGGGCTGGTAGTCTGCCAGGATCACCTTGTGGCCGCTTTTTTCGAGGGTGGCCGCCAGGTCCACATGGGGGGTGTTTTTGTTAAAAACCGTGGCGTGGTCAAAGGGGTCGACGACTTCTTCCTTCACGATTTCTTTAAGGTCCCCGAAATCGATCACCATCCCGAGCTTTTTATGTCCTTCCTCCTGAATGGGGGTGCCGATCACCGTGACTGCCAACTTGTAGCTATGCCCGTGCACATTGCGGCATTTCCCGTCGTACCCGTAGAGGGCATGTCCCGTTTCAAAGGTGAATTCCTTGGTAATCCGGATGCGTTGCATGTGTTGCCTTTTGAGAATACAAAATTAGGAATAATGTCAGACGAATCGCGATTTGAATTACATTAGCGAAATTTTGGTAACATCTATGCCTGATGAGCTTTTTGAGCAATTGGACTTTGAGCCCAATGCCCAGTTTGAAAAGATCATTTCGGATCTCATGGAGAACCACTATAGCGTGGTTCCCGCCTTCCTTACACCCCCGGAGACCGATGCGCTCAGGGAGGTGTTATTGCAAAAATTTGAAGCCGATGCCTTTAAAAAGGCCGCGATCGGGAACAGATTCAACGAACAGCAGATCAAATCCGTAAGGGGGGACTTTATTTCATGGATTGACCCCGGCAGTGCCTGTGATGCGGAATTGACTTTTCTTTCCAGGATCGATTCCTTGATTGCCTACCTGAACCGGACCTGCTTCCTCGGGATTGCCCAAAAAGAATTCCATTATGCGGTGTATCCCGATGGCACCCGGTATAAGAGGCACCTGGATGTTTTCAAAAATGATGACAGACGGCAGCTCTCCCTGATTTGTTATCTCAACGAACCGGATTGGCATCTTCAGGACGGAGGGGAACTCGTACTCTACCTCCCCGGAGAAACCGGTGAGGTGGACCAGGTGGTGTATCCCCTGCCAGGGCAGCTGGTCATCTTCCAAAGCCGGGAACTGGAACACGAGGTGCGGCCGGCCCGACGCAACAGGTTGAGCCTTACGGGCTGGTTGAAGACCCGCTGAGGACCTACTTCCTGGATTATGGTCCTTCGAAAGGGTCTCTGTGAGAAGAGTTCTGTAAATTGCAAAGAAAACCTTGCGGCGTCGCAGACTAAAATCCATTACGGACCAGGACCGGATCTCCCTAAAGGACTCTTTTAAGGGGTGGCGTTCCATCCCCCGGTTTTTCCGGGAGATCTACAGGGCCAGCCCGGGCCTATTCATCGGCAACATCCTTTGTCGCTTCCTAAAGGCCTTCAGCCCGGTGGTTTTGCTGTGGGTAGGAAAGCTCATCATCGATGAGATAGTCTATCTCATTCAGGACGATGGATCGGGCGACCTGGAACGGCTCTGGCAGTATGTCGGGATCGAGCTGGGGGTGGCCCTGCTTTCAGACCTGCTTGGGCGGGCGGTGAACCTGACCGACGGCCTCCTGGGGGATTTATATTCAAACAATTCCTCGGAACGCATCATCCGAAAGGCGCAGGAGCTGACCATGGAGCAGCTGGAAGACCCGGAGTTTTACGATAAGCTCGAACGGGCCCGAACCCAGACCAACAGCCGGGTGAACCTGATGAGCAATGTGCTCGGCCAGGCCGAAAGCACCCTCTCTGTGGGGTCACTGGTGGCCGGCCTCATCTATTTTGAACCCTGGTTGATCCTGTTGCTTATTTTGAGCGTAATCCCCTCCTTTATCAACGAGATCAAATTTTCCTCCCACCGGTATTCCCTCGCCAGGAGCTGGACGAGCGAGCGTCGCGAGCTGGACTACCTGAGGTACATCGGAGCGAACAACCTTACCGCAAAAGAGGTAAAGCTCTTCGGGCTTACGGATTTTATCGCTTCCCGTTTTAAAAAGCTGGCCCATCAGTACTACCTGCTCAACCGCAGGCTCGCCATCCGGCAAACCCTCCTCGGAGGGCTTTTCAACCTGTTGGGGGTCGCCTCCTATTACGGGGCCTATGTCCTGATTATCTACCGTACCCTGGGCGGAGTGCTCAGCCTGGGGGAGTTAACCTTCCTGTCGGGGTCGTTCAACAGGCTGCAAGGCAACCTGCAGGCATTTTTCTCCAGGTTTACGCGTATCTCAGAAAGCGCCTTGTACCTGAAGGACTATTTCGATTTCATCGACCTGGAAATCCCGAAACCAGCACAAACCCCGGTTCCCCTGCCCGACAAAATACGGGAGGGATTCGAATTCAGGGATGTGCATTTCACCTATCCCGGAGGAAGCCATCCGATTTTAAAAGGGATCTCCTTTCGGCTGAAAGCAGGTGAAAAGATGGCGTTTGTGGGGCAGAATGGGGCGGGAAAAACCACCCTTATCAAACTGATCCTTCGTTTTTACGAGCCTACCCGGGGAGAAATCCTGCTGGACGGTACCAATATTGCCCTTTTTGACAAGCAGGCCTACAGAGAGCGGTTTGGGGTTATTTTTCAGGATTTTTTCAGGTATGAATTTACCGTCCGTGAAAATATAGCGGTGGGGGATATCGAATCTGTTGAAGACACGCGCACTATTGAGAAAGCTGCCCGGAAGAGCCTTGCAGACCAGGTCATCCGGGAGCTGGAGGATGGGTTGGAACAACAGTTGGGCAGGCGCTTTAAAAAAGGGCAGGAACTCAGTGGCGGGCAATGGCAGAAGG
>JAWWDW010000012.1:0-14501 GCA_033719735.1 Robiginitalea sp.
CATCATTACGAAACTCAGTAAAATGCTTTTTGTCATAGTATTCACAATTAATAGTTAGTCTTTCAAACAAGGTTATTAAAGTAACAATTTTTTAGGAAATACACGGCAATTAGCAGTGAGAATAAACGGACTTGAATATGGATACGTAGTAAACAGGCGCCCCAAAAAAAGGGGTACCCCGTATTATGTCGGTTCCACGTTATGAAAAGGCGAAGATCCCGGGGGCGGACATCAAATGTACCGCTCGATTGGGACCACAATGGCCTTCACCGGGTTGTTGGTCTCCAGGGTGGTATTATAGGCTTCGATAAGTTCGAACAGCCTATCGATCCGGTCCGCCTCCGTAAAGGAAAAGAACAGGCTCGATTCGTTGCCTCCTTTTTCACTGGGAAACCAGCTCTGGGCCATCAGCAGCGGTGCGACGGTTTTGTAGCCGTCAATCTCCGAGCCGCTGAAGCTTTCGATCCCCGCCTTCTTGAAGAGGCCCAGGACCTCGGATTTGAATTCCTCCACGGCGGTTACAATGATCAGTTTCATGTCGTCTTCTATTTATGGTTCTTCTTCTCGATGAGGTAATATACCAGGGGCACCACCAGCAGGGTCAGTACGGTGGAGGCGATGGTCCCGCCCATCAGGGAGATGGCCAGGCCCTGGAAAATGGGGTCGAACAGGATGACAAAGGCCCCGATCACCACCGTACCTGCCGTGAGCAGGATGGGGGTGGTCCGTACGGCCCCGGCTTCGATGACGGCCTGGTCCAAAGGAACCCCGTCTGCCAGGCGGAGGTTTACAAAGTCGATCAGCAGTACCGAGTTGCGTACCATGATCCCGGCCAGGGCGATCATCCCGATAAAGGAAGTGGCCGTAAAGAAGGCCCCGAGCAACCAGTGCCCCAAAACGATCCCCACCAGGGAAAGGGGGATGGCCACCATCATCACAATGGGGGCCTTGAAGTTTTGAAACCACCCGACGATGAGCATGTAGATGATGATGATCACGCCCACGAAGGCCAGCCCCAAATCCCGGAACACCTCCATGGTGATCTGCCATTCCCCGTCCCATTTGACGGTGAAGTCATCCTCGTATTCGGGTTGGCTGATGTAGCGTTCATCCAGGGAATAGCCGGATGGCAGCTGGATCTGCCTGAGTTTGTCTTCCATTCCCAGGATGGCGTATACCGGGCTTTCCAGGGTGCCGGCCATGTCTGCCATCACATAGACCACCCGCTTGAGGTTCTTCCGGTAGATGCTGTGCGGTTTCTGGCCTTCCTGCACGGTCACCAGGTCCCCCATGGGGATCATGGCACCTTCCCTGGAGCGGACCTTGAGCTGGGAAATATCCGAAAGGGAGGACTTCTCCTGTTCCTCCAGGGCCAGGACCATGCCCACCTGTTTGACGGATTTTTCATCGTACAGCATGCTGACGGGCTGGTCGGACATGGCAAGCTGCAGGTTGTGGGTGATCTGCTGGGGGACCACCCCGTACTGCATGGCTTTCTCCCGGTCCACCTCGTAATTGTATTCGACCTGGGGGGCTTCCACCATCCAGTCCACATCCACCACGTCCGTGGTATTGTTGAGGATTTGCTGTACCGAATCGGCCAGGGCGATCTGCCGCTCGTAATCGGGCCCGTAGATCTCCGCTACAATGGTGGAGAGCACCGGAGGCCCGGGGGGGACTTCCACCACCTTGACATTGGCGTTGTAGGCCGCCGCGATCTTTTGTATTTCCGGGCGCAGGGCCCTGGCAATGTCGTGGCTTTGTTCAGAGCGGTCGTGCTTGTCGGTCAGGTTTACCTGTATGTCCGCCATGTTGCTGCCACCCCTCAGGTCGTAGTGCCGCACCAGCCCGTTGAAGGTGATGGGGGCGGAAGTGCCCACATAGGCCTGGTAATTGACCACCTCCGGACGGGTGCTGAGATATTGCCCGATTTCCCGGGCCACCACGCCCGTGCGCTCCAGGGTGGTGCCCTCCGGCATGTCGATGACCACCTGGAACTCGTTCTTGTTGTCGAAGGGGAGCATCTTGACCAGGACGGATTTGGTAAAGAACATCCCGATGGACCCGATCAGGAGCACCAGTGTAATGCCCAGGAAGATATTGCGTTTCTTGCGGTTTTCGATCAGGGGCCGCTCCAGTTTTTCATACCAGCGGTGGATAAACCCTTTTTGTACCTCGGGGGCTTCGGCTGGCTGGCCTTCGGTCGTATGCCGGTCTTTTTCACGCAGCAGCAGGTACCCCAGGTAGGGGGTAATGGTCAGGGCCACAAACAGGGACAGGATCATGGCGATGGAGGCCCCGATGGGCATGGGCGACATATAGGGGCCCATCAGCCCGGAGACAAAGGCCATTGGCAGCACAGAGGCGATCACTGTAAAGGTGGCCAGGATGGTGGGGTTTCCCACCTCGTTGATGGCGTACAGGGCTGCCTGTTTGAAGGGCAGTCGTTTCATCTTGAAATGCCGGTGCATGTTTTCGGCGATGATGATCGAATCGTCCACCACGATCCCGGTAACGAAGACCAGGGCAAACAGGGTGATCCGGTTCAGGGTATAATCCAGCATGTAATAGCTCAGCAGGGTGAGGGCAAAGGTGATGGGCACCGAGAGGAAGACGACCAGCCCCCCGCGGAGTCCCATGGCCAGCATCACTACAAAGGTGACGGCGATGATGGCCCCGATCAGGTGCATCAGCAGCTCGGAGACTTTCTGGGAAGCCGTCTCCCCGTAGTTGCGGGTCACCTCCACGTAGATGTCATCCGGGATGAGGTCCGCCTTCAGTTTTTCGACCTTGTCCAGGACCACATCCGAGATCTTCATCGCATCCGCACCCTTCCGCTTGGCCACCGAGATGGTCACCGCCGGGTACTCCGAAGGGAAAGCCCCGGCCTTCTCGTGGGCCTGTCCGAACCCGAGGGAGACATAGTTGACGGGAACCTGGGGCCCGTCCGTGACCCGGCCAACCTGTTTGAGGTAGACGGGCTGTTGTTGCTGGACACCCACGATCAGGTTTTCCACATCTTCGGCCGTCTGTAAGAAGCCGCCACTCCTCAGGAGGAATTCCGTGTCGTTCCGGTCAAAACTGCCGGCGCTCAATTGGGAATTTGAAGCCCGGATCATCTCGGCCACCGAAAGGAAATCCAGGCCGCTGGCAGCCAGTTTTTCCCGGTCCAGTTCAATGCGGAGCTCCCGGTCCCGACCACCGATCCGTTTGGTAACCGACACGTCGGATACCTTTTCGATCTCATCGGTGAGTTCCTCGGCCACCTTCCGGATCTGGTAATCGTCGTAGGAGTCGCTCCAGAGGGTAAGGGCCAGCATGGGGACATCGTCTATGGCCCGGGTCTTTACCAGGGGGAAACTCACCCCCTGTGGCATGATGTCCATGTGTTTGTTGATCTCGTTGTAGAGCTTTACAAAGGACCTTTCGATGTCTTCCCCCACGTAAAACTGCACGATGACCATGGCCTGGTCCTGCATGGAGGTGGTATAGACGTACTCTACCCCGGGGATGTTGAAAACGAGCTTCTCAAGGGGTTTGACCACCCGGGATTCCACCTCCTGGGGGCTGGCTCCGGGATAGCGGACAAAGATGTCCGCCATGGGTACGTCGATCTGCGGTTCCTCCTCCCGGGGGATCAAAAAGGAACTGTACACCCCCACGACCATGAAGATGATCATCAGGAGCACCGTGAGTTTGGAATCTATAAATGCCTTGGCGATTTTGCCGGCTAATCCGTCTTTCATGTTGTATGCCTTCTGGTTATTGAACTTGGATGCGGGCCCCGTTGTAGAGTTTGCTGTCTGCGGAAACCACGAGGGTTTCCCCTGCCCTGAGGCCGGAGAGTACTTCTACCTGCTCCCCGAATTCCCGCCCGAGGCGGACCCAGCGCAACAGGGCCCGGTCGTTCTGGCTTACCGTATACACCCCGGTGAGCTGGCCCCTGCTGACCAGGGCCTCCTTAGGTACCAAAAGGGTTTGCGGCCCGGTAGCTTCGCTCCCGGATCGGGGAAGGCGCACACTGGCGTACATCCCCGACCGAAGCCCGGTGGCAGCCTCTGGCAGGTCTACGGTCACCAGGTACTGCCCCCCGGTTCCCATGGCCGAGGCACTTAGCTCACTTACCATTCCGGGGAGGGTTGCCCCGATGGATTTTACACTTACTTCCACTTCGGCCCCTTCTTTCACGGACGCGACCTCGTTTTCCGGAATCATGGCACGGACCTCAAAGCGGTTTGGGTTTTCCATAGCCACCAGGGGCATGCCCGGGTTTGCCAGGTCCCCCGCTTCGACAAAGGTTTGGGTGACCTGCCCATCAAAGGGCGCCCGGATGTCCACATAAGACATTTCGGCCTGGACTTCCTTCTTCATCTCGCGGGCAGCATTCAGTTGGGCCTGCGCCATCTCGTACCGGGACCGCATGTCATCCAGTTCTTTTCGGGAGGCGCTCCCGGCCTCGAACAGGTTCTGAAAGCGTTCGAAATCCTTTTTGGCATTTTCAAAGGCGGCACTGGCCCCGGCAATCCCGGCCTCAGCCTGGGCCATCTTTGCCTGGATGCCTTCGTTCTGGATGGAGACCAGCAACTGGCCCTTCCGAACCTGTTGCCCGACTTTCACAGGCACCCGGGTGACGTATCCCATCATCCGGGTGCTCAGGTGGGCGGTTTTCGTGGCCCTTACCCGGCCACTAACGGCGAGGAAAGGGGCTTTGTCCCCGGTCCCGGCCTCCACAACGCTAACGGGTATCGGGGGCTGGGCGGCAGCCGTTTCGGTTTTCGATTGGTCGCCGCAGCTGCTGGCCAGCAGGCCTGCGGTAAAAATTAGGGTGATGCGTATCAATCTGTTCATGATTTCTGATTCTTTCGTTTTCCGGCGACTAAAGGGCCGGGATCAATTTTCCTTGGTTAAAAATTCGAGGTACGCCAGGGCGTAGTTGTATTCAAAAAGGGTCTGGTAATACTCCAGTTGCTTTTGTGCAAACCGGGTTTCGGCCGAAAGCAAATCGGCCGTTTTTTCCAGGCCTTCCCTGTACCGGTCCGAGAGGATCCGCAGGGATTCCCCGGTCTGGGCCAGTGCGAGTTCGGTTATTTGCAGGTTGTTTTGAGCATCCTCAAAGGTCCTCTGGGCCCGTGCCAGTTCCAGTTCGCTCTGGTCCCGGTATTGTTCCCATTCCAACTGGGATTTTTCAAAGGCCGCCCGGCTTTTTTCCGCTTTTGCAATCCGCTGGGAGCCCTCCAGGATATTCCAACTGAGCTGGGCCCCCAGGGTATACCCGCTGGCGCTTCCCTGAAAGAGGGAATCGTCGTACAGTTCATAAGACCCGAAGGCATTCAGGGTGGGCAAGAACGCGAGCTTGTCTGCCTTGTAGGCCTGTTGATAGGCTTCCGATGCCAACCGGACTGCCTGAAGGTCCTGCCGGTCCTCCGGGAGGGAAGGACGGGCCAATGGGGCCTGAGGGGCTATTTTAAGACTGTCTGTAGGCCGGTAAATTCCCGTGGTGGGGGTATTCATCAAAAAACCGAGGTAGTCAGAGGCATTTGCCACCTGGCTCCGTGCTGCCTGCAGTTGATTCCGGATTTCACCCACCCGTACGGAGGCAGCCAGCAGGTCGGCCTTCTGGATCAGGCCCTGCTCGTAGCTGTCCTTGGCAATCTGTTCATTGGCACGGCCGGCTTGCAGGGCCTTCTCCACGACTTCCACCCCTTTGTAAGCCAACTGCAATTGCATATAGGCCTTGTGGGCTTCCAGGGCCAGGTAATCCCGGTTGCGTTCCCTTTGAAGGGAGGTGGCCTCCATTTTCAACCGGGCCGCTTTCCGCTCGTGGAGCCCGGAGAGCTGGATGACCGGCTGGTAGACCTGGAAAACGGTGGCGAAGTTATCGGTCCGCTCCGGGTTGTTCAGCAGGTCGGGATCAAAATCCGAGGCCTGCACGATCTGCTGGTTCAGTTTTGAACCAAAGACCATGAGCGGGTTGGTGGTGGTGATCCCGGTATGGGATGCGGTTATGCTGGGGAGGAATACCGCACGGGTCTGCCGGTAATCTGCCCGGGCCTGGAGAAAGTCGGCATCCGAAATCCTGAGGTCGGTATTGGCCTCCAGGGTTTGCTGCAATACTTCCCCTTCCGTAATGGTGATTTCCTGCGCACCTGCATGGTTGACTACGCTGAGTAGTAAGAGTATGCTAAGTATGTATCGGGACATAGGTTTTGAGATTTATTGGGACAAAATTACCGCGGCCTATTATGCCCTACAGTAACAATCGTTACGCAGGATTTTGAGGGTGTCTTTAGGAGGATAGCAGGGTTAACCTGTACCTGTTAAGGAGGTTCAGGCGTAAAGTGAAACAAGTAAATCTTGCCAGGGATCTAATTACATTGTTCCCTGTTACTGGTGATGATAGCTTCAAACAGCTCCACACTGATAAATTGAGGGATGTAGGCCGTCCCAAGGTTTTCAAGGGCTGCATTGAAGGCCCGTAAATGGTTGCGGGAACCGCACTGCAGGCTTTCAAAAACAGATTGGATGGCCTCGGTGTCGGTGGCATCGATAAAGGCCTGAAGATCGCGAATGTCGAGATCCTCTATGGAGGCCCCCACCCACAGGGCGGCCTCCAGGTCTTCTGTTCCTGCTGTTGTGAGTTCATCATAAAGGGTCTGTAGCTCCTGGTCATTAAAAGTGCCTGGGTCCAGAAGTTCGTATTCAAGTCCATAGGCAACCAGGAGGGTTTCTACGGCGGCCACATGCTGAATTTCACTTTGCATGATGTTTTCAAAGACCGGAATTTCCCAGAGGTCCCCCAGATAACTGTAAACATCCCGCGCCAGCTTTTCTTCTTCGAGCATGAAGTAAAGCGCCTGCTGATCCTCAGTGCTGAGGTCGTCAGAATCGGAATCTGAGTCAGCTGAATCAGAATCATCGGAATCCGGGGTATCCGATGGGGTAGTATCATCTGTTTGGGTGGCATCCGACTCATAGACGGTGGCCCCAGAGTCGCTCTCACAAGATGTGGTGAAGAAGGAAAAGGCCAAAAGCCAGGATAACAATGTTACGTGCCGATAATAGGAGATGCGTTTCATGCCGTTTTTTCAGTAAAGGTCGCCTCTGGACAGGCAGAAGTCAGTAACCGAAGTTACTGGTCTCCATTTCAACCCAGGGATTTTCGCTTTAATCCCTAGTAGCTCGTCTCGTCCAGCTGAACCTTACCGCGGAAGGTCCGGTAGACGAACAGGGTATATCCCAGGACCAGGGGTGCCCCGATGGCCACTATGGTCAGCATGATCTTCAGGGACTTGGTGGAAGATGCCGCGTTGTAGACCGTAATGTCATAGGCAGGGTCCAGGCTGGATCGCAGCAGGACGGGGTAGAGCTCAATGGCCACCAGGACGAGCAACAGGCTGATGGTCAGGGAGGAGAAGAAAAACGCCAGCCGGAATTTTTTCCTGCTCGCCAGCCGCGGGACGTTGGCGATGCTCAGAAACGTAAGCAGGGGAACCAGAAACAACAGGGGTTGTTCCCGGAAATCATCCGACAGGTGGGGGATATAGAGCAGCGTATACAGGGTGGTGATCCCGAAGCTGACCATAAAAAAGATCATGCCTCCCTTCAGAAGGGTCCGGATTTTGGCAAATAGCAGCCCCTCGGTCTTAAGCAACAGGTAGATAGCCCCGTGCATCATGAAAAGGGACAGGGTAGTGATCCCTGTAAAGAGCGCATAGGGGTTCAGGAATTCGAAAAACCCGGCCCCGGTATAGGTGTAGTCCGGACCGATCTGTATCCCCCTCAGGACGTTGCCCAGGACCACCCCGAGCAGGAAAGCCAGCATGATGCTGGAGATGCTGTAGGCCACATCCCAGGTCTGCCGCCACCATTTCATGGGTTCCTTCCCTCGGAATTCGATGGCAATAGCACGGAAAATGATGAAGACCAGAAACAACATGAACGGGATGTAGAGGGAAGAGAAAAACGTGGCGTACATCACCGGGAACCCTGCGAAAAGGGCACCCCCGCCAATGACCAGCCAAACCTCGTTCCCGTCCCAAACCGGCCCCACGGCATTGAGGGCGATACGGCGGCTTTTCTCTTTTTTAAAGAACAGGTGCCATGCCCCGGCTCCGAAGTCAAAGCCATCCAAAATGGCATAGCCGGAGAAAAGTGCTCCCACGACGAGGAACCACCAGGTGGGATAATCGATGCCTAAGAACGTTTCCATAAGTGATCAGTTACCGGTTACTACATTTGTGATTTCCCTAGTACGGGGCCTGTCGTCCCCGGGGGTTTCCTCGTAGGGTCCGTGGGTTATTTTTTTGTGCAGCAGATAGAGGAACAGGGTAAAGAGCAGGGCGTAAACCAGGAAAAACAGGATAAGGGAAAACAGGATCTGATTGTCGGTTACGGACTGGGAAAACGCATCCGAAGTGCGCAACAGCCCGTAGACTACCCAGGGTTGGCGGCCCATTTCAGCGGCGAACCAACCCACCTGGTTTGCGATCTGGGGCAGCAGGACCGCAAAGACGAAGGCCCATAGCAACCAGCGTTGTTTAAACAGGCGCCCGCGCCCCCATTGTACTGCCGCATAGAGGGTAAGCAGGATCAGCAACATCCCGATCCCCACCATAATATGGTAGAACTGGAATACGGCATTCACCTGGGAAGGGCGCTCATCTTCCGGGAACGCATTGAGGCCCGTCACCGGGGCCGTGGTATCGTACTCAAGCAGGTAGGAGAGGCCCCCGGGAATCTTCAGCCCGCTAACCTTTTGAGCCTCCTGGTCCACCCAGCCGAAAAGGTACATGTCCGCAGGGGCACTGGCCTCGAAATGCCCTTCCAGGGCCGCCAGTTTGGCCGGCTGGTTTACCGCCACCCCGTCTGCTGATTTATGCCCGGTAGCCAACTGACCCAGGGAAAAAATCGTTGCCACGGCCAGGGCAATTTTAAAGGCTTTCCTGGAAATTTCCACATACCGTCCTTTGAGCAGGTACCAGGCATGCACGCTGAGCACCAGGAAGGCACCGGCAAGGAAGGCCCCCAGCCATACGTGCAGCAACCGGTCTACGCTCGACGGGTTGAAGACCATGGCCCAGAAGTCGGTGATTTCCGCCCGGGCCTGCAATCCTTCCCCCACGATATGGAACCCGGCCGGTGTTTGCTGCCAGCTGTTGGCGACCACGATCCAGATGGCCGAAAACATCGAGCCCAGGAATACGCCCGTGGTGGCGACCATGTGGACCCAGGGTTTGACCCGGTTCCACCCAAAGAGCAGTACCCCCAAAAAGCCGCTTTCCAGGGCAAAGGCAAAAATGCCCTCTGCGGCCAGGGCACTGCCGAAGACATCGCCCACATACCGGGAGTAAGTCGCCCAATTGGTGCCGAATTCGAACTCCATGACAATCCCGGTAACCACCCCGATACCAAAGGTCAGGGCAAAGATCCTGGTCCAGAATTTGGCGAGTGTGTGATACTCGGGGTTGCGGGTACGCAGGTAGGTGCCTTCAAAAATGACCATCAGCAACCCCAGGCCGATGCTCAGGGGCGGATAGATGTAGTGGAACGCTACGGTAAAGGCAAATTGGATCCGGGCGAGGATTTCGGTCTCCATTATGAGGAATTTTACCTGTCAAAGGTAGGGGTGCGGTTGGGTTGGTGTAAGTAACCTTGGTTACATCCTCCAGCGTTGGAAAAAGTATACTTTTGCAGCATGCTTCATGGGATCCGACTTCTTCCATTGCTGATGACTTTCCTGCTGCTGGGATCCGTCCTGAGGATACCGCTGACCTATTCCTATTACTGGCTGGATCAGGCGGGTTTCATCGAGCAGCTTTGTGAAAACAAGGACCGTCCGGAACTCAATTGTGACGGAAAGTGCTATCTGAGCCAGATGCTCAAGGCGCAGGCGGCCGAGGAAGAAAACAAAACCATTCCCGTGCTGCAATGGCAGGAGCTCTCCCTGATGTTTTCCGGGGCACTTTCCTGGAAGTTCGGCATTTTCGAAGGATCGGATTCCCGGGTGCCAGACCACACAAGCAACTATACCTTCCAGTACACAAACCGGATCTTCCACCCCCCGGTTTCCTGAGTCTCTTTTCTGATTGAAGTTTGATGCCCGGAGGAATTCCTTCCGGGCGCATTGTGATTGCGTTTAATCTAAAAACATTAGAATGAAGAGAATAATCAGCGTGCTGTTGATCAGCATGCCTGTATGGATATGGGGGCAGGAGCCACCCCAGAAGGAACGGGATACGACTGCCGTCCCCCTGTACCGCCTCAACGAGGTGATCCTGGTTGGGGATGAGCGGCAGGATCCGGTCCTGGCCGTGGCAAAACAGGACCTGGCCCGAAAGGTGGTCCAGCCCCGGAACGTGGCAGACCTTTTTGCAGATTTCAACGGGTTTTCCCTGATCAAAAGGGGAAACTACGCCATAGACCCCTCCTTTCGTGCCAGCCAGTATGAACAACTCAACGTGCAGTTTGACGGGGGGACAAAAATCATGCACGCCTGCCCCAACCGGATGGATCCGATCACCACGCATGTGAGCCCGGAAGAAATCGAGAAGATCGAGGTCATCAAAGGACCCTACACGGTCCGTTATGGGGCCACCCTGGGGGGTGTGGTAAACCTGGTCACCCGGGACCCCAGGGAACTGGGGACGGGCCTCCACGGAAACCTGAGTTCCGGTTACGAATCCAATGGGGGCTCCTATGTGTCCACCCTCCGCCTGCAGCAGGTGTGGGACCGTTTCGACCTGGGGACCCAGATTGGATGGCGCGACTTTGGAAACTACCAGGACGGCGGGGGAACAGAGATCCCTTCGGCCTTTGAAAGCCTGGATTACAACCTGCAATTCGGGTTCACCCCATCCGCGGGCCAGCGGGCAGAACTCACCTGGCGGCAGTCTTTTGGCAGGGATGTCTTGCATGCAGGCCTTCCCATGGATACGGAAACGGATGACAGCTCCCTCTTGTCCGCCGAGTATTCCTGGGTTTTTTCGAATGGGTTGGTACGGGGGCTTACCGCCAAGGCATATCACGCCTACGTGGACCACCTGATGACCAACGCCCTGCGGCCCAGTTTTCAAATGACCGAAGCCGAGGCCACCGTGGATGCCCGTACCTTTGGCGGGAAAACCGAGATCCAGTTGCGACCCCTGACAGCCCTCACCACCTATCACGGCCTGGATTTTACAGGCATTTACCGGGATGGGGTTCGCGAGCGGCTCGTCAAACGCAATATGGGGGGGAACCTCCTTCCCGAACCTGTGCGGTTTACCGACAAGATCTGGCAGGATTCCTATGTAAACGACCTTGGGGTTTTTACCGAAGTGGAGTACGCCATTGCTCCCAATACCCAGCTGACTTCGGGCTTGCGGGTGGATTTTGTCTTCTCGGACATCCGGGACCCCGAGGCAGATTTTGCAGCCCTCTATCCCGCGTTGGGAAGCCGTTCGGAGACCAACCTGTCGGGAAACATATCCCTGAAACACCAGATCACCCAGGGCTTGCTGGCAGAAGTCGCCTTTGGTCGCGGGGTCCGGTCGGCCAACATGATCGAACGGTTTATCAATCACTTTATGGTAGGCCAGGACCCGTATGAATATGTGGGCAACCCCTTGCTGGATGCGGAGGTGAACCACCAGCTGGAAGTGGGCATCAAGGGGGCGTATGCCTTCCGGAGTGGTCCCGACCGGCTGCGCTATGGCCTTTCCGGCTTCTATGGATGGTATGACAATTACATCCTCCCGGTCATAGACCCGGATCTTTCCCGCAAATACATGCCCGCTGCCATGCCGCAGGAGGTAAAGCGGTTCATCAATCTCGACAAGGCCTACAAAACCGGTGTGGAGGCCAGCCTGGGCCTGGATTTCCTCTCCGCGTTCCGGTGGGAAGCTGCCCTTGCCTATACCCATACCCGGAACCGGGACCTGGGGGAGTCCCTGCCATTGACGCCTCCCCTGAATACCCGGTTTACCCTTGGGTATGAAAAAGGATCCTACTGGGCAACCCTGAACTATTCCATTACCCAGCGCCAGGATGAAATCGCCCCATCCTTTGGGGAGATCGAGACCCCGGGATATCAGCTTTGGGACCTTCGGGCAGGAATGGAACTCTTTAAAGGGATGCGCCTGGGAGTTGCACTGCTCAATATCTTTGATGAGCAGTACAACAACCACCTGAATTTCTCCTATGTGAACCAGGATGGATTCAACAGGACCCCGATCCAGGATCCGGGGCGCAATTTCTCGGCCTACATGCAGTATCAGTTTTAACTAAAAAAGCCCTTCCAGGGGCGGAAGGGCTTTTTTTATTTGGAGAGGAAGTATTTATTCCTTGAATGCCTCCACGGCCTCGCTCAGGTCGTATACCGGTTGTGCGCCTATGGCTTCTTCCAGGATGCTGCTCCCTGCGGCACTCCGGTAGCCCCCAGCACAGTGGACTACCAGGGGTTTATCGGTGGGGATGTTTCCGACGGAATCCCGCAACTGGTTCAGGGGTATGTTCAGTGCGTGTTCAAAAAAGGCCCCTTCCTTGAATTCCCCGGGGTTGCGGATATCCACAATGGTAAAGGTGTCCGGGTGCTTGCGGAAGGCCTCCAGGTCAAAGGCATCTGAGGTAGCCGGGAGGCTGGCCCCGGGAACCACTACGGCCCGCACCTGGCTTTCGTATCCGATTTTGGCGACCCTGCTGAGTACTGTTTCCCGGTCTTCCACCGAGCCAATGACCAGGTAAAAGGGCTCCTCGGGCCGGATAATGGACCCCAGCCAGGTTTCGATCTTATCGTCCTGATCGCGGGCCATCAGATTGATGCTGCCCGGATAGTGCCCGGATTTAAAGGTGGCCTGATCCCGGGTATCCACCACGATAATGCCTTCCTCCAGGGATTCTGGTTTCCAAAGCAGGGGGACCTCCGCGACGGCCGGTTCAAACCGGGAGGGACCTTCTTTGTTCAGGTCCACGTCAAACCCGAAATACGATGGGATAAAAGGCTGGTCGCTGAGGATTTCCGAGAGGAATGCCTCCTCGGATTTTACATTAAAGGCCCAGTTGCCCATGCGCTCGTTGCCCAGGGTGCTGGAGGCATCCGACGACAGGTTTTTCCCACAAAGGGAGCCGGCCCCGTGGGCCGGGTAAATAAGGGTCTCATCCGGAAGGTCGTTGAACTTCTCCTGGACGGTGTGGTACATCATCCGCGCCAGTTCCTCCCGTTTTGCCGTGAGGTTTCCGGCCTTCTCCCGAAGGTCAGGACGACCCACGTCCCCTATAAAAAGGGTATCCCCGCTGAACATGGCATGGGTACCCGCTGCGTCCTTAGCGATGATGCTGATGCTGTCCGGGGAATGCCCGGGGGTGTTCAGGGCCCATAATTCGGTTTCCCCCAGCTTCAGGCGGTCCCCTTCATCGAAGGTCTGGTGCGGATAGCTGGCCCCGACCAGTTTGCTGGCATAGATGGTGGCCCCGGTCTCCTGGTGGATCTGCAGGTGGCTGCTTACAAAATCGGCATGCGGGTGGGTCTCGAACACCGCCGTGATTTTGGCATTGTGTTCCTCGGCGTACCGGTAATAGGGTTTTGGGTCCCTGGCTGGATCTACCAGGGCAATTTCCCCCCCGCTCAGGATCGCATAGGAATAGTGGGCCAGGGGTTTATCTTCGAATTGTTTGATAATCATTGGAATAGCATTAAAAACGGGCACCTGAATTCAAGTGCCCGCTAGGTTTGGACTCGATTTTTTCAGGTCGACCCCTAAGATACGGATTCCAGCTCTCTTTTGGCAAGGTACCAGTCGACCTTTTCAAGGGTTTCATCGGCCAGGCGCTCATTGAGCTCATCCAGGGACTTGGGCGGTGGCACGATTACCTTATCGCCTTTTTTCCAGTCAAGCGGCATGGCTACCTTATGCTTATCAGACATCTGCAGGGCTTCCAGGGACCTTAAGATCTCATCCATGTTCCGTCCTACATTCAGGGGGTAGTACATGATCAGGCGGATCTTCTTTGCCGGATCGATAAAAAAGACGGCCCGTACGGCAGCGGTTTCGCTTTCGTTCGGCTGCAGCATTCCGTAGAGCTTGGCGACTTTCATATCGAGGTCTGCAATGATCGGGAAATCAAAATAGACCCCGGTATTTTCGCGTACGTTCTGAACCCATCCCAGGTGGGCGTGAATGCTGTCAATGCTGAGTCCCATCAATTCGGTATTCAGGGCCTCAAACTCCTTTTTACGGATGGCAAAACCGCTCATCTCGGTGGTGCAAACAGGTGTGAAGTCGGCGGGGTGGGAGAAAAGAACGACCCATTTGTCCCTGGCAAACTCAGAAAATTTGATTTTACCCTTGGTGGTCAGTGCCTCAAAATCCGGGGCGGTATCCCCGATCCGCGGCATGGGGTTAAAGGTTTGTGTATCTTCCATGATGTATAATTTTAGGTTATCATTTATAGTTCCAAAAGTAGGTCTTCAGCCAGGGAAGTGCAGTAACAAGAGTTACACATTCCCCTCAAGGCTGCGGGGGTGC
>JAWWDW010000013.1:0-13303 GCA_033719735.1 Robiginitalea sp.
AATGCCGGATTCCTTTTCGCCGTTTTGAATGACCGCCCTGTGGACATGCATGCCGTACATGCCTTTTCCTCCGAACCTGGGCAGCAGGGCCGGATGGATGTTGATGATTTTTTCAGGAAAGGCGCGCACCAGTTCCTCCGGGATTTTCCAAAGAAATCCCGCCAGCACGATAAGGTCTGGTTCGAGGCTTTTGAGCAGCTGAAGGATGCCGTCCAGCTGTTGGTACGCGGGGCGGTTAAAACAAAATAACGGCAGCCCCAGGCGTTTGCACCGCTCAACGACCCCGGCCGCGGGATTGTTGCAAAGGACCCCGGCAACCCGTATTCTGGGATCCTCCCTGAATTGGGCAGCGATGTTCTCCACATTGGAGCCTGATCCTGAAGCAAATAGTACGATTTTTTTGGGGCTATGCATGGGCTGGAATTGGCGTAAAAATCCTGACAAATGTACTATTGTTGCCCCTAAATTGCGTATATTGGAATACAATTTGTCGGCAAAAGGGGGTTTTAATCCAAAGTTTTTTATTTTTGCCATCATTTTAATTTAAAACATTACAATATGTCAGACATTGCATCAAGAGTAAAGGCTATCATCGTTGATAAGCTGGGTGTTGACGAAAATGAGGTGGTAGCTGAAGCCAGCTTCACCAACGACCTGGGGGCAGATTCATTGGATACCGTGGAGCTGATCATGGAATTTGAGAAAGAATTCGACATCCAAATCCCTGATGATCAAGCAGAAAATATAGCAACCGTTGGCCAGGCCATCAGTTATATTGAGGAGGCCAAGAATTAATGACAACATACTTCGAGTAATTAAATTATCCACGCGGTGATCATGCTGCGTGGATAATTTTTTTTAATTTACGCTTGGGTTAGGCAGCAACTAAATAGATTCGTTCCATGCAAAGAAAACGAGTGGTAGTTACCGGTCTGGGAGCCCTCACACCCATTGGAAACAATGTGGAAGCTTACTGGGAAGGCCTCAAAAACGGCAAAAGCGGAAGCGCCCCGATCACCTACTTCGATACGGAAAAATTCAAGACCAAATTTGCCTGCGAATTAAAGGGCTATGACCCCATGGACTTCTTTGATCGCAAGGAGGCCCGCAAGCTCGATCGCTTTGCCCAGTACGCCCTGGTCTCCTCTGACGAGGCAATTGCCGATGCTGGCCTGGACCTCGAGAAACTGGACAAATTCAGAGTAGGGGTTATTTGGGGAGCCGGGATTGGCGGTTTGGAGACGTTTCAGACCGAAGTGCTCAACTACGCCCAGGGAGACGGGACGCCACGCTTCAATCCCTTCTTCATTCCCAAGATGATTGCAGATATTGCCCCGGGAAATATTTCTATTAAGCATGGGTTTATGGGGCCGAATTACACTACGGTGTCGGCCTGTGCCTCTTCTGCAAACGCCATGATAGACGCCCTGAACTATATCCGTATGGGATATTGCGATGTGGTGGTATCCGGGGGAAGTGAAGCTGCTGTAACCATTGCAGGGATGGGTGGTTTTAATGCCATGCATGCCCTTTCAACGCGGAATGACAGTCCACAAACGGCCTCCCGCCCCTTTGATGCGACCCGGGACGGATTTGTCCTGGGGGAAGGTGCTGGTGCCCTGATCCTCGAAGAATACGAACACGCCCGGGCAAGGGGAGCCAGGATCTACGCCGAAGTACTCGGGGGAGGGCTTTCAAGCGATGCCTACCACATGACCGCCCCCCATCCTGACGGGATTGGAGTGGTGCGTGTAATGGAGAACTGCCTGCAGGATGCCGGGATCAGCCCGGATGAGGTAGATACCATCAACACCCATGGAACGGCCACCCCATTGGGGGACGTGGCCGAATTAAAGGCGATTTCCAAAGTTTTTGGAGACCACGCTCACAATATCAACATCAATTCCACCAAGTCCATGACAGGCCACCTGCTAGGGGCGGCCGGGGCTATTGAGGCTATCGCTTCTATCCTCGCCATGGAGCACAACCTGGTGCCGCCGACCATTAACCATACGACGGTGGATGAGGAAATCGATCCCAAACTCAATTTAACCCTGAACAAGGCACAGGCACGGGAAGTGCGGGTGGCCATGAGCAATACCTTTGGGTTTGGAGGACACAACGCCTGTGTATTACTAAAGAAAATAAGTTAACCGGCAGATGACATTTCCCGGAAATATATTTAATTCCCATCCTAAAGAGGATGGGGATTTTTTTTTGGGAATGACAAAAATCCTGGGGTTCAAACCCAAAAACCTCGACCTCTACAAAAGGGCATTCCTGCATCGTTCCCTGAATCAGAAGGACAAAAAGGGAAACCCCATGAATTATGAACGGCTTGAATTCCTTGGGGATTCCATGCTGGGAACCATCATATCCAAGCATTTGTACATGGAAGTTCCCGGGGGAGACGAGGGGTATCTGACGAAAATGCGCTCAAAGATCGTGAGCCGCAAGCACCTGAATGAGCTGGGCAAAGACCTGGGACTGCTGCAGTTTGTACAAAGCCGCATCCCGAGGGACCATTTTGGCGACAATATTTACGGGAATGTCTTTGAAGCCCTTATCGGGGCCATCTACCTGGACCGGGGGTATAAGTACTGCGAGAAGTTCATACAGTCCCGGGTGGTGGATCCCTATGTGGATATCGAGCAACTCGAAGGGAAGGTGATCAGCTATAAGAGCCTTGTCATCGAGTGGTGCCAGAAGCAAAAAAAGGAGTTCCACTACGAGATTTATGAAGACACCGGAAACGACCCGGTAAAACATTTTGCCGTCAAGCTATGGATAGACGGGACCATTCGGGCCAAGGCCAGGGCCACCTCCAAGAAAAAAGCGGAAGAAAAGGCCTCTAAAAGGGCTTTCTTTGCACTTCAGGGCAAAAAGAAGAACTGATTTTCACCGGTTTCCATGGAGGGCGCGGCTAGGTGGATTCCCTCAGAACCTTTATCTTTACTTTTCTGGTTAAAACGATGGGAGTTTTGGAGGATTTTTGGGAAGACCTTCTGGATGAAACCACGTTCAGCCTTTTTGCCATCCACAGCAACCTGGAGGACTATGCCCTTGCATATGCCTTGAATACGTCCTGTGACCTGAGGTTGGAACGGACTGAAAGAGACCTGGAACTGGATACATTGGGCTTCTTTGTGACCTTTCATTGGAAAGACCAGGACCATTACAGGGAATGGACTTTGTTTCGAAACCCTGGTATGGAGGCGACGGCCGGTCCTTCAGAGGGGCTTTTCAGCCATGAGCCCTCCATGAACCGTCCCTATTTGATTCCGGAGCGAAAGGAGGTTGATTATTTCCTGAAACTGGAAGGGGAAGAGCAGGGGGTGCAGATACTTCCCGGATTGTTAACAACCCCTAAAGTGATCACAGCCTACCGGGTAGAGACTTCCAAACTAAAATCCAAATACAATCTAATTTACTAGCTGAAATGCCAGATAAGAAGAAGACCAAAATAGTTGCCACCCTTGGGCCTGCCACCAGTAAAAAAGAAGTGCTCAGGGAAATGATCGGGGCCGGGGTGGACGTATTCCGCATCAATTTCTCCCACGCTGATTACAAGGATGTGGAGGAACGGGTAAAAATGATCCGTGAACTCAGGGAGGAACTCGGCGTATATACCGCCATACTGGCAGACTTGCAGGGCCCGAAACTCCGGGTGGGGGTCATGTCGGGGGAGGTGATCGTATCCCCGGGAGACGAGTTGGACTTCATTACCGGGAAACCTTTCGAAGGACCGGCCGAGTCGGTTTATATGAATTACAAGAACTTCCCCAGGGATGTGAATCCGGGGGAACGGATTCTGTTGGATGACGGGAAGCTGATCTTTGAGGTTCTTGAGACCAACCGGAAGAACAAGGTCCGGGCCCGCGTGGTCCAGGGAGGGCCCCTTAAGTCCAAAAAGGGGGTAAACCTGCCCAACACCAATATTTCCCTGCCGGCCCTGACGGAAAAGGATGTGAAAGATGCGATTTTCGCAATCTCACAGGAGGTGGACTGGATTGCCCTTTCCTTTGTCCGCCACAGCCAGGACCTCATAGACCTGAAACAACTGGTGGAAAAGCATTCGGAGCATAAAATCCCGATTATTGCCAAGATTGAAAAGCCTGAGGCCGTACGCAATATCGATAAGATCGTGGCCTATTGCGACGGGTTGATGGTCGCCAGGGGGGACCTTGGGGTCGAAGTCCCTGCCCAGGAAGTCCCCCTGATCCAGAAGCAGCTTGTACTGCAGGCCAAAAAAGCGCGGATCCCGGTAATCATTGCCACCCAGATGATGGAATCCATGATTACCAGTCTGGTGCCTACCCGTGCAGAAGTAAACGATGTCGCAAATTCGGTCATGGATGGGGCAGATGCGGTGATGCTTTCGGGGGAAACCTCAGTGGGCAACTATCCGGTACAGGTCATCGAAAAAATGACCAGCATCCTGAAGAGCGTGGAAGGGTCCCAGTTGATCAAAGTCCCCCAGGAGCCCCCCCATGTGAGGACCAAGCGCTACATTACAAAGGCAGTCTGCTACCACGCGGCCCTGATGGCAAATGAGATCCAGGCCAAGGCTATTTCGACCCTGACCAACAGTGGGTATACCGCTTTCCAGATCTCGGCCTGGAGGCCGAGTGCCCATATCCTGGTCTTTACCTCCAACAAGAAGATACTCTCCCAGCTCAACCTCCTCTGGGGGGTAAAGGCATTTTATTACGACCGGTTCGTTTCCACCGATGAGACCATTGAAGACGTAAACCGCATTGCCTGCCAGAAGGGATTTCTGGATGTAGGGGACATGCTGATCAGTCTGGCCGCCATGCCGATCAAGGACAAAGGCATGGTGAATACCCTGCGGGTTTCAGAGATTGAAACCTGCAATCTCTAAAACATCCCATCCGTCCTAAAATGCAAATTGGAGTTGGACCGATACCGAATCGTCTTTCGATTCGGTTTTCTTTGATTCTGTATTCAGGTTGGAGAGCGAAATCCCCAGCAGCCTGACGGAATTTTGGAGGGGCTCCTGATACAGCAGATCCCGGGCCACCTCCAGAATCAGGGATTTGCTTGCAATGTAATGAGGCAGGGTCTTGCTCCTGGTCTGCAACCGGAAATCGCTGTATTTGATCTTAAGCGTGATGGTTTTCCCTGCCCGCCTTCCGGATGCAAGACGCGATTCGAGTTCCCGGGCGATGCGTTCCAGGCGCTCGAGCATAAACACCTCACTGCTGAGGTTTTCTGAAAAGGTCCGTTCTGCCCCAACGGATTTTGGGGTGCGTTCTGGTTTCACCGGGCTCAGGTGTATGCCCCTGACCACCTCGTAATAATGGGCTCCGCTTTTTCCAAAGTGTTCGGTCAGGAAATCGCGGGGTTTGTTTTTGAGGTCGGCCCCGGTGAAAATACCCAGGTTGTGCATTTTTTCGGCAGTCACCTTTCCCACCCCGAAGAACTTCCGAACTTCCAGGGACAGGAGGAAATCGGCCACCTCTTCCGGGGGGATGGTCTTCTGCCCGTTGGGCTTGTTGATGTCGCTGGCAATCTTCGCCAGGAATTTATTAATGGAGATCCCCGCCGAGGACGTAAGCCCTGTTTTATCGTAGATTTTCGAGCGGATTTCCCTGGCGATCAGGGTGGCGGACGGAAAGCCGATTTTGTTTTCTGTCACATCCAGATAGGCCTCGTCCAGGGAGAGGGGTTCGACCAGGTCTGTATAGGATTTAAAGATTTCCCGTATTTGGCGGGAAATCTCCCGGTACCTGTCAAATCGGGGTTTTACGAAAACCAGGTCCGGACATTTCTGACGGGCCAAATAGCCGCTCATAGCGGAATGAACCCCGAATTTGCGGGCCTCGTAGCTTGCCGCTGCCACCACCCCTCGTTTGGAGCCACCGCCCACGGCAATCGGTTTACCCTTCAGGGAAGGGTCGTCTTTCTGCTCCACGGAGGCGTAGAACGCATCCATATCCACATGGATGATTTTACGGATGGGGACGGACGGATCCATATCCAAATTTACGGTATATTTAGGCGAAACAATACCCGATACTAGGCCAGGATTCCCGGAAAAACACATGCAGCAATGATCGAAATTGAGCGAAAATTCCTGGTGAAGCATAAGGGCTACCGGGAAGAGGCGACCTCTGAGCTCCGTATTTTACAGGGGTTCCTCTCAACGGACCCGGACAGGACGGTAAGGGTGCGTTGTATCGGGAATCACGGCTTCATCACGGTCAAGGGGCGGACCTTTGACCAGGGTACCTCGCGGGCCGAATGGGAATATGAAATACCCCTGCGGGAAGCAGAGGAATTGCTCGCCCTTTGCATCCCCACCCCGGTGGAGAAAGTACGCTACCAGGTGGACTGCGGCGGGCATACGTTCGAAGTGGATGAGTTTCTCGGGGCAAACCAGGGGCTTGTCCTGGCCGAAGTGGAACTACAGAACAAGGGGGAGGAGTTTACACGCCCTTCCTGGCTTGGGGAAGAGGTCACCGGAGACCCCAGGTACTATAATTCGCAACTCAGTCTAAACCCCTATACCAGATGGAAAGAATAACCCTGGCAGCTGTTTTCGTGCTGTTGTCAATTTGCAGCAGCGGCTGCAACTCCGACAAAGAACCGCCTGCAGAGGGCGAACACACAGCGACTCTGAAGGAGGAACCTTCCGCAGCGGATTTGCGCGACCGCTTAAAGCAGGAAGGCTATGAAGTCTTCGATTACGTGGATGAACCATCCGGGGATACGATCCTGATGCAGCAGTACTTCATCGCCTTTTTGAAAAGCGGACCCAGCCGCTCTCAAACCGAAGAGGAGGCCGACAGCCTTCAGCGTCTGCATCTGGCACACCTGGGTCGCATGTACGAAGAAGGATATGCCGATATCTCAGGGCCTTTCGGGGATGACGGAGAAATACGGGGGATCACCATCTACAATACCCCGACCCTTGAAATGGCGGACAGCCTGGCTAACCTGGACCCCATGGTCAAAGCGGGAAGGCTTGTCATTGAGATACATCCCTGGTGGGCTGCCAAAGGGTTTCCACTGAGGTGATTACAGAACGCTCTTGAATTGCTTTAAGAACCGCAGGTCGTTTTCACTCAGCAGGCGGATATCGGAAATCTGGTAGAGCAAAAGGGCGATGCGGTCTATCCCCATGCCAAAGGCAAAGCCGGTATATTCTGAAGAATCGATGCCGCAGTTGTCCAGTACATTCGGATCCACCATGCCGCATCCCATGATTTCCAGCCACCCGGTCCCTTTGGTCATGCGGTAATCGGTTTCCGTCTCCAGGCCCCAGTAAACATCTACTTCAGCACTGGGTTCCGTGAATGGAAAATACGAGGGTCGCAACCGGATCCGGGATTTGCCAAACATGGCCTGGGTGAAATACTGCAGGGTTTGCTTGAGGTCTGCAAAGGATACCCCCTTGTCGATATAGAGCCCCTCTACCTGGTGGAAAAAGCAGTGGGACCTGGCAGAAATGGCCTCGTTCCGGTAGACCCTCCCCGGGGAAATGGTCCGGATAGGGGGTTTATGTGTTTCCATGTATCGCACCTGAACGGAGGAGGTATGGGTGCGCAGCAGGATATCCGGGTCTGTCTGAATGAAAAAGGTGTCCTGCATATCCCTGGCAGGGTGGTATTCCGGCAGGTTCAGGGCGGTAAAGTTATGCCAGTCGTCCTCTATTTCGGGCCCCTCGGAAACCGTAAACCCAATTCGGGCGAAAATATCGATAATCCGGTTTCGGACAAGGGAGATGGGGTGCTGGGCGCCGAGTTCAATCGGGTTCCCGGGCCGGGTGAGGTCTCCGAACTGGCTTTCAACCCCTTTGTGTTGTTCTAACTGTGCCTTCAGGGCTGTTACCTTTTCCGTGGCAGCGACTTTCAGTTCGTTGACCGCCTGGCCAAAGGCCCGTTTTTCCTCCTTTGGGATGTTTTTGAGTTCTTTGAAGAATTCATTGAGCAGGCCTTTTTTCCCGAGATATTTAATACGAAACGCTTCAACGGCTTCCGCATCATCCGTCCCGAAGGCCTTTACTTCTTCAATGTGTTTTCTGAGTTGGTCAATCATGGCGGTGATTGTTTGGTGCCGGGCCCATTTGACCCGCATACCCTACGAAGCACAAATGTAACATATTTCCCCGGCACGCATAACGCGGGGATTCCTGTATCGCGTATACTTTTTGCAGAAAGGCAGGCCGGGGGGGTTGCCGGAGGATCCTTTTGGGAATCTAATGCGAATTTGCACTTCAGGGGGCCATGAAATCAACTTTGCCGGTGCTGATATCATACATCGCACCGATGAGTGCAATTTCACCGTCCTCTTCCATAATCCGCAGCACGGGGCTCTGTTTTCGGATGTTTTCGATGGTCATCCGGACATTGGTTTCAGCTACCTGGTCTACAAAATCCAGGTTTTTGGAAGTCCGCTCAGCCGGGTCTTCAGGTACGGCAACGGCATGAACAGCCGGTTTGATTTTGGACAGCAAGGTGGTGAGATTTCCGAGGTGGGCGTCGTCACAGGCCCCTTTCACCGCTCCGCAGGACGTATGTCCAAGCACTACAACAACCTTGGTTCCGGCCAGTTTACAGGCAAACTCCATGCTCCCGAGAAGGTCTTCATTGACGATGTTCCCGGCCACCCGTACACTGAAGATGTCGCCTACTCCCTGGTCGAATATAAGCTCGGCAGATACCCTGGAATCAATGCAGCTCAGGATGGTGGCAAACGGATACTGGCCCGTCGCGGTGTCCTTTACCTGTTCCAAAAGGTCCCTGTCTGCCTTGCGGTTTTTCATAAAGCGCTCATTGCCCTGCTTTAAAATCTCCACGGCCCCCATAGGGCTTATTTTTGCCTGTGCCTCTTTCGTAAGTGCTTTCATGTTCTGATGTGTTATGCCCCGGTCTCAGGACGGAATTTAAAAAAATCATGGAAACTCGCGGGGTTTTTCACATCCCCCTCGTTGGTAATCAACAGGAAATCGATATCCCGTTCCCTGGCTTTCCAGGCGAAATCGTCCAGGATTTCCACAATGTCGTAATCCAGATACCGCGTCTTTCGTATATCCAGTTCCAGGAGGGTGTTTTCAGGAAGCTCATCGAGTTCTTTGAGAATGGCCCCCTTGTTGAAGAAGGTGACTTCCTCAGCCAGGGTCATCCGTATTCTGTGCCGGCCATTGCTCTTGTCGACCATATGGAGGAAATGGCTGTTTTGATAGCTTTTGATGAGGATTACAATAATGCCGACCCCGAGCCCCATGCCAATACCTACGAGCAGGTCCGTAAAGATGATCCCACCCACGGTGACTATAAAGGGCACGAATTGTTTCCATCCCAGCTGGTACATCTTTTTGAACAGCGCGGGTTTCGCGAGCTTGTATCCAACCAGGAAAAGGATGGCCGCCAGTACGGAAAGCGGAATCATGTTCAACAATTTCGGGATCAGTATGACCGATATCAGCAGGAAGAATCCATGGATGATGGCAGAGACCTTGGTCTGGCCTCCGGACTGAATGTTTGCCGAACTACGCACGATTACCTGGGTGACCGGGAGTCCGCCGATAAGGCCCGAAATCATGTTTCCCGTGCCCTGTGCCAGGAGTTCGCGGTTGGTGGGGGTAACCCTTTTGTGAGGGTCCAGTTTGTCGGTCGCCTCCACGCAAAGCAGGGTTTCCAGGCTCGCTACAAGGGCTATGGTAAAGGCGGTAATCCAAATTTCAGGGCTGGTGATAAGCCCGAAATTCGGAAAACTGAACTGGGCCAGGAAGGAACCGGCATCTTCCGGGACCGGTACATTTACCAGATGTTCTGCCGAAATAGAGAGCACTTCGTTGCCCCGGGTGGCGACAAAGAAGAGAATGCCCACCAGAACTGCTACCAACGGGCCCTGTATAAGTTGAAAGATCTTATATTTCCTGATGAGCACCCGTTCCCAGAGGATTAGGATGGCCAGCCCCACCAATGCAATCAGGGTGGCGCCAGGGGAGATGTTCTCAAAGGCCCTGAAAATTTCTGAAAAAGTCGTTTCCCCGTCGACCTGTGAAAATGAAAAGTCGCCTTCCGGGTCGGCATCATATCCAAAGAAATGCGGGATTTGCTTCAGGATGATGATGATCCCGATCCCTGAAAGCATTCCCTTGATAACCGAAGAGGGAAAATAATAGCCGATTACCCCTGCCTTAAGGATCCCGAACAGCAATTGGATGGCACCGCCCAGCACCACGGCAAGCAGGAAGTTCTGATACCCCCCGAGCGTTCCGATAGCTGTCAGTACAATAGCCGCCAGCCCGGCAGCAGGGCCACTTACCCCGACCTGAGATCCGCTGAGGGCACCGACAATGATCCCACCCACAATCCCGGCTATGAGCCCGGAGAAAAGGGGTGCGCCACTGGCCAGTGCGATCCCGAGACAGAGCGGCAGGGCGACGAAGAACACCACAATACTGGCAGGGAGGTCCTGTTTGAGATATTTAAACATAAGATATTGAGTTGGGGGTGCCCTGTGCAGGCACTGTATTAGACGTTTCGGAAAATTCAGATCAGGACAGGGGATGCCGTTCCGGAGGTGGCAGGACTACCTCCTGTACGAGTTCCAGGCTGCTGACACGGGTATGCGGAGGAAGTGCTTTTTCTTCTGCCGGCATGATCAGTCGTATAAGCAAAGGTTTCGGAAGCGCCTTGGGTTCTTCCATGCCGTCCTGTGCTTCCCCTTCCCCGGGTTCTTCTTCCCCGGCATTGATGGAAACGATCAGCGCAGGGTCTTCCATACTGAGATAGAAAACCGCGGGTGCACAAATAGAGGACACCCACATACATAGGAAGCATGCGACTGCGTATCGGTTAGGCATTTCAATTGGCTTGGTAACAAAGATAGAAGAGTAGGGGACTTCTCCAATTAAAGAAACTCAAAAATCCTTTAATAGGCGTATGGATTCGGCCGTGATCCATCCATTTTGCCCGTCGGCCAGTTGAATTTTGCGCCATTCATTGAGGGAATCGAGTACCTGTACTTTGGTTCCTTCGTGCAGCAGGAAGGCTGAAGTACTCCTTTCGTTGGGTTCCGGCCGGACCGGGAGTTCCCTGGCAAAGATTATGGCAGGCTGGTCTTTCCGGTATGCCCGGTACTGCAGGTAGGAGAGCGTGGTACAAACCACGGCCAGCATGAGGGATGTCAGACTTGAAATAAGGCCAATGCGCTTCCTGTTGGGGGTATCGCTCCCCAAAAAGAACAGGTATGCCCCCACGAACAGCAAGACAAAGAAGATCCCGGCATAGGCCCAGCCATCCAGGGAAAGGGCAAAAACCAGGCGTTTGTAAAACCGTTGCAGGTCTGTCTGTGGCAGGGGGGTTATGGCATCCAGGGTCATGTTTTGGGCAAACCGCAGGTTGTTTCGGGTTTCCGGATCCCCCGGCTCCAGCAAGAGGGCCTTCTCGTAGTAGTAAATGCTGGGGGCAATTTCATTCTTCTTATAGTAGGAATTTCCCAGGTTGAAATAGACCGCGGCTGAATGCCTGCCCGATTCCAGGATTTGCTCGTAATAGGAAATGGCTTCATCGTACCTCCCCTTGTTATACGCCTCGGTGGCCTTGTTGAAAAGGGGGTTTTCCTGGGCGCCGGCCTGCACTCCCATAGAAAGGGTCAGAATCAGAAGGATTATTTTCAGGGGTCTGTTCATTTACAAGGTTTTGTCCAGGGCGGTTATTACTTCACTGGCCTTCTGGTAATCCTGTTCCATTTGAACCTGTGAAAAAGGACTGTAGCGGGCCATTTCACAATTTTGCAATAGGGCAATAAAACCTTCCACGGCCGAAGGATCCACGTTTTTATCGGTCAAAAGGGACCGGATTTTATCCTTGGCAAACTCGGAGGTCTCGATCTTCAACTTGGCTTTGAGGTAATTGTGCAGGGCTTTTTCCAGGGCCACATAAAATGCTTCCTTCTCCCCAAGTGCCTTCTTTGCCTGGGAGAGGTATTTGCGGGCCAGTCGGTTTGCTCTTTTTACCCGGGCCCCTTCCACATCCTGTTCCCTGGCCTCCTTCCTCCTCCGGAAGAGGATGAACAGGGGGATCACAAGCAGGGGAGCGAACAACCATGCAACGTGGGCGGGTGAGCCAAAGAAGGGGTCCCACTGCCTTGGAACGAGTTGGGGGCTCAGCTTGATGAAATAGAACTGGTCCCCGCTCACGACGGTTGATTTTTCAGCTTTTGGCGTGGTTTCGGTCGCCGCGGTCGGGCGGGGCCCCTCCAGGACATTTATGGTGATCTCATCCGAGGAGACGCTCTGGTAACGCCCCGTTGCCGGGTTAAAGAAGGAAAATGATATGGAGGGGATGGGGTATTTTCCCTGGAACCCCGGAACGATGGTGTACTCCTCGCTCACACTTCCCTGCATCCCGGCCAGGTTGGTACGGACATCTTCCTTGAATTCAGGTTCATAGACCTCCAGGGAACTGGGGAGGGTGAGTTTGGGGAGCTGGAAGAGCTTCAGGTTGCCCTTCCCTTCCACGGTGACTTTTGCCTGCAGGGATTCAGAGGCGTTCAGGGCATCCTTGGTGGTGGTTACCGAAAAACGGAAGTCCCCCACCGCCCCGCTGAATTCTGCTGGCCTGCCCGCCTGCGGCAGGGGTTTTACCTGAATCGTCCGCTTCCCTGCCGAGACCACTTTGTTCGTCTTGGTATAGATGGGAGAACCGAAGAAATCCCTCTTGTCTGTGGGTACTTCCAGGGAAACGTCCAGGGCAAGAGGTTCGATTTCCAGGGCCCCGCTTTTCTGGGGATACAGCACCACCCGTTTAAGGATCACATAACGGTACGGTTTTCCTTCATAGAGCCCTTCTTCTATGTTGTAACGCGTCAGTGGGATGTCGTGGCTCCAGAAATTATTGTACGTGGGATTGTCCATCGGACGAAAATTTGAAACCACGATGGACGGACTTACATACAGCTTGTAAACCACGCTGATGGGCTCGTTCATGTAGGGGCTCGACTTGGAAACCTCGGCCACCAGGTGCAGGTTTTCATCGGCAATCCGGTCTGCGGTTGGAGTACCATTGGCCTGGTCCACTGCCTCGGTGATGGTAACCTCCCGGGGGATGGTCTTGTAGGTTTCCCCCCCGATTACGATACTGGCCTGCCCGATGGTGAAAGTGCCCCTGGCCAGGGGCTGCAGGGTGTAGGAGTAGGTTTTTGAATAGGTGCGAACCCCGTTTATCCAAGAAGAGCTGATCGCCTGGGAAGGGCCCATAAGGATGCGAAACCCTTCAAAGTCCGGGGGCACAAAGTTGTCCCCGTCCCGGTTCATGGTAAAGTCAGC
>JAWWDW010000014.1:0-12956 GCA_033719735.1 Robiginitalea sp.
ATGTCAAAACCCTGCTTCCGCTTGCTGCGGAAGCGGTTTTTTGTTCCCAGTCCCCTTATGAAAGCAAGCTTTCAACGGGTCCTGGAAACAAAAAACCCGCTCCATTCGGAGCGGGTTTTGGCGCTTTAAGTGGTACCTCCAGGAATCGAACCAGGGACACACGGATTTTCAGTCCGTTGCTCTACCAACTGAGCTAAGGTACCAGGATTTCAAGCGGTGTCCTGACAGGGCAGGACGGCCTTTGGTTGAAAGGCGGGGGCAAATATAATTTCCTTTTTAGGAAGAATCAACAAAATCGCAAAAAAAGGAGGGTGTTTTTCTCCAATTTGCAATCTTTGTACTATGAATCTCGTCATCGATGCAGGAAATACCCATATCAAATTCGCCGTATTCCGGCGCAAGCGGCTTTTGCATGTGGAAACCAGCCCCGAAGCGGGTTTTTCAGACCATATAAAAGCCCTTTTTGATACCTATCCGAATATCAGCCATGCCATCATTTCCTCGGTAAGCAACCTGGACCGGTGGGCGGCAGACGTGGTTTCGGTCTTCTGCAAGGTCTACGTTTTATCACCGGACTGCAAGATCCCCATCAAAAACTCCTATGCGACCCCCCAGACCCTGGGGCCGGACCGCCTGGCCCTGGCCACGGCAGCCTTTTATCACAACCCAAAAGGCAATACCCTGGTGATCGATGCCGGAACCTGCATCACCTATGACATGGTAAACGACCACGGGGAATACCTCGGCGGGGCCATTTCCCCCGGGCTGTATATGCGGTACAATGCCCTGCATGAATTCACGGACCGGCTTCCCCTGCTGACCCCGGAAAACATCCTGGATTTCATAGGGAACGCGACGGAAAGCAGTATCCACAGCGGGGTGGTTAACGGGATTTGCCTGGAAATAGACGGGGTCATCAATCAGTATAAATCCCGCTTCCGCGATTTAACAGTTATTTTAACAGGGGGGGATGCTCAATTTTTGTCTAAGCGGCTAAAAAATACCATATTTGCCCATTCTAATTTTCTCCTGGAGGGCTTGAACCAGCTGCTGGAATACAACAAAAGCTAGATGGTAAAAAAATTCGTTCTCGCATTCTTATGTTTTGCGACGTATGTGGTTTCTGCCCAGAACGGTTCTGTATCCCCCTACTCACTTTTTGGCGTTGGCGAGCTCAGGCACGCCAGGACTATTGACAATCAGTCGATGGGGGGGCTCGGGATGTACACAGACAGCATTCACATTCACCTGAACAACCCGGCCGCACTCGGTAAACTGGCCCTCACCTCATTTTCAACGGCTTTTTCCCATAAGGAGCTTAGGCTGGAGACCAATGCTGCGAAACAAACCAGTTCTGTAACCACGCTGGAATACCTGGCGGTGGCTTTGCCGGTTAAATTCCAGCAGGCCGGATTCGGCTTCGGATTGAAGCCATACAGTGCCATAGGATATAGCCTCGTCAATGAAACCACCGATTCCCAGGGCAACCAGGTGACCTCAACCTATACGGGGGATGGCGGGCTGAACCAGGTGTTTTTATCCACCGGCTTCAGGCTCATGCAGCACCTGCATGTGGGGGCTACGGTGAATTACTATTTCGGGAACCTCGAAAAAAGCAGGCTTCAGGAAACCGAGAATGTGATTTTTGGAACGGTGGACCAGCGAAGGTCGGATTTGGATGGCTTTGATTTCAATTTTGGAATGACCTATACGCCCGAATTCGGGAAATACAACCTGTTTACTTCGGTACGGGTGAATACCCAGGCCAACATCACCTCGGAAAATGAACAGCAGATCGGTTCCGTGGTGGCCGGCAGCCTGAGGCCGATAGAGATTTCCGACGTGGACCTGGAGGCGGAGAACCTGAAGAACACGGATATAAAGATCCCGACCACAACGAGCATCGGGCTCGGCTTCGGGGAAGACAAGCATTGGTTTATCGGGGCTGAATACAGCTTTCAGAAATACAGCGAATTTGTAAACACCTTTCTGAAAGAGGACAATACAGAGTACCAGGACGCGAGCAGTTATGCCCTGGGAGGGTATTTTGTCCCGGATTATTCCTCCATCGATTCCTTTTTTAGCCGCATTACCTACCGGGCCGGAGTTCGTCTGGATAATACGGGTTTGATCGTAAATGAAAAGCCCATCGAAAACTTTGGCATAACCTTTGGTCTTGGTGTACCCGTAGGAGCCAATTTCTCCAACCTGAACCTGGGATTCGAAATAGGGAGAAGGGGTACTCAGATGAATGACCTGGTTCGAGAGAGTTATTTTAAGTTCAGTGTCGGACTGGCGTTCAATGCCAGGTGGTTTTTGAAACGTCAGATAAATTGATAAAAAATTAGTATTTTACGCACCCTTAATAAATGACAAGATGAAAAAGAGAGTTTTCCTAATGATGGTGATGGTTCTCGGAGCTATTGGGGCTGGTTTCAGCCAGGCTCAGAATCCGGAATGCATGACTAATCTTTCCATTTATGCGGAACACGCTAAAGTTAAGAATTACGAGGCGGCTTATACCCCCTGGAAAATGGTCTATGAGACCTGCCCCGGGATCAATAAGGCCAATTATTCCTATGGCGAAAAGATCCTGGAATACAAGATCGACAACTCCAGCGGAGCCGAAAAAGAGGCGTATATCAAGGACTTGCTCACGCTTTACGACAAGAGTACTGAGTACTTTCCGAAGAACTATACCAAGGCGAATGTAGCCAGCGACAAAGCCTCCCTGCTGTACGACAATAAAATGGCAACGGACGACGAGCTGTATGCCATGCTTTCCGGTGCCTTCCAGGAAGACCGGGAGAACTTTGACAACCCCAAAGCGCTCTACCTTTATTTTTCTTCCCTGGTAGACCTGCACAAGGCCGGGAAGAAGGATTTGCAGGAGGTTTTCGATATCTATGACGACGTAACCGAAAAGATCGAGGAGGAAAATGAAAAATACCTCCAGCAGATCAACAAGCTCCTGCCTAAAGAGGAGGCAGGCACCCTTACCTCCAAGGAGAAAAAACGTCTGAGGGCCTACAACAGCTATTCCGAAAACTATGGGAAGATCTCAGGCAGCATCGATTCCAAGCTCGGGGCCCTCGCAGACTGTGAAAACCTGATCCCACTTTACCAGAAGAGTTTTGATGAGAAGAAAGGAGACATCACCTGGGTGAAGCGCGCGGTAGGCCGGATGTTCAACAAAGGATGTACCGATGATCCCCTGTTCCGCAAGTTATTTGAAGCCCAGCTGGCCCTGGAGCCCTCTGCAAGCGCCTACCTCTATGGGGGTACCCTCAAGGCCAAGGATGGTGATAACAAGGGGGCCATCGCTGATTTTGATAAGGCTGCAGAGCTCGAAACAGACGCCAGAAAGAAATCGGATATCCTGTACAAGTCGGCTACCATTGCCCGGAAATTCAGCAAGTCACAGGCCCGCAGCTACGCCAATAAGGCCATTCAGGCGAATTCCTCCAATGGAAAGGCGTATTTGTTAATTGCCAACCTGTATGCATCCAGTGCCAATGATTGTGGTTCCACGCCTTTTGAAAAGCGCGCCGTTTACTGGCTTGCAGCAGACATGGCCCGCAAAGGGGCCCGTGTGGATCCATCCCTGAGTGGAAGGGCTAACCAGGCGGCTGCCAGCTACAGTGCCAAGGCACCTTCCAAAACAGATATCTTTAACTCGGGCATGGCCGGTAAGACCCTGTCCCTGAGTTGCTGGATCGGGGGAAGCGTGAAGGTTCCCAACCTGTAGACATGTACTTGAGAAAATATCGCATTACAGACATTGCCATGGTTTTTACTGTGGCAATGTTTTTTTTGGGCTGTGAAGACACCTACGAGCGGGTAGGGGAGGACAAGCCTGCTTTGGTGTATCCACAAGGGGTTGCCGAGGACTTTGTGCTGACCTATACGGAGACCCTGGAAGAATTACAGTCCGAAGGTACTAGTGGTTCCCGGGTAATTGCCGTGTTGACCAGCGCGAAGAGCGAGGATTTCGAAAACCTGCAGTTCCCGTACCGTACCTTTCCCGAGGGGCTGTTGGTGGAATATTTTGACCAGGCGGGCCAGAAGAGTACCATCCGGGCAGATTACGCCATCATTTATGCGAAGACCAACGTCATCGACCTGCAGGGAAACGTGGTCCTCGAAACCCATGACGGGAAGCGGCTCGAAACCCCACAGCTCTACTGGGACCGGACCTCGGACTGGATCTTCACCCAGGAGCGCTTCACCTTTAGTAACCCGGAAGAAGGGACGGTTCTCAATGGGCAGGGCATGGATTTTAACCGGGATTTTACCTATTTTAATGCACATAAAACAGGGGGCGAAATGCTCATTAAAGAAGAATCATGATCAAATTCCTCAGATATACCGAATACCTCTACCTGGCCGTGGCCCTGATTTCTCTCTATAAGATTGGAGAACTGTGGAACGCGGACCGCGACCAGGCCTATATCTTTGTTTTTTTCGCCGTTGTCTCCATCGCAATGTTCTTCTTCCGAAGAAACTACCGCAGGCGGTTTGAGAAAAGACGGGAGGATGAAAACCCTTAAGCGCATCAGGATGCCATGGTCATTATCGTAGTTTCCCTTCTGTTATCCGCCTTTTTTTCGGGGATGGAAATCGCCTTTGTTTCCGCCAACCGCATCCATATTGAGATCGAAAAAAAGCAGGAAGGCGTTTTGGCCAAGGTCCTTGGCCGCATTACCGAGAGCCCATCGAAGTTTATAGCCACCATGCTTATTGGCAACAATATAGCCCTCGTTGTCTACGGCCTGTACATGGGGGAGTTGCTGATGCACTGGTTTGCCCAGGTCCTGCCTGCCGAAAGCCTGTTTGTTCACATACTCCTGACGGACTTTTCCCTGCTGACACAGACCCTGATCTCCACCCTGATCATCCTGCTGACGGCCGAATTCCTGCCCAAGGTCCTTTTCCAGATCTATTCCAACACCTTGTTAAAGGCACTGGCCATCCCGGCCTACCTCTTTTACCTGTTGTTCTGGCCCCTCTCCGAGTTTGTGATGAAGATTTCCGATTTCATCCTGAAGGTGTTTTTTAAGACTGAAGGGGATGAGGTACAGCTGGCCTTTTCAAAACTGGAACTCGGGGATTATATCACCGAACAGATGGAAACCGTGGAGGAGCGGGATGAGATGGATTCCGAAATCCAGATCTTTCAGAATGCCCTTGAATTCTCCGAGGTAAAGGCCCGGGAAATCATGGTCCCAAGGACGGAAATCACCGCCGTGGAATTGCATGAGACCCCTAAAAATCTGACCAGGCTCTTTACAGAAACCGGATATTCCAAGATCCTGATCTACAAGGATACCGTGGACAACATCATCGGGTACGTGCATTCCTATGAGTTGTTCAAAAAGCCAAAAACCCTGAAGAGCATCCTGCTGCCGGTGGAATTCGTGCCGGAAACCATGCTGATCCACAACATCCTCAACGCGCTGACCAAAAAACGAAAGAGCATGGCTGTGGTGCTCGATGAATATGGGGGTACCTCGGGCATACTCACCGTAGAGGACATCATTGAAGAGTTGTTTGGGGAAATCGAGGACGAACACGACTCTACGGACTTGTTCGAGGAGCAGCTTTCTGAGAACACCTACAAGTTCTCTGCCCGCCTCGAGGTGGATTACATAAACGAACAATACCGCCTTGAACTCCCGGAAAGCGATGAATACGGCACCCTGGGAGGGATGATCGTCAACCAGACCGGGGATATCCCCGCCCAGGACACGGAAATCAGGATCGGCCACTTCCTGTTTCGGATCCTTGAAGTATCCAGCACCAAAATCGACCTGGTTACCCTGGAAATCCTGGATTCGGATTAGCCGGTTTCCGCGGCCGGACAACCCCTGTATTTTCCTTTTATTATTGGGGAGAAAATGGTATTTTCGCCCACTGATTTAAAGACCCTTAACATGGCAATTTTAGAAAATATCAGAAAGCGCACCACCGTGCTGATCCTCATCATCGGGCTTGCGCTTTTCGCTTTTGTAATATCCGACGTACTGACGCGGGGCGGCATGGGAGGCCCCAAGGCGGGAAGTACGGTTGGGGAAGTGAACGGCGAACCCATTTCCATAGAGGCGTTCCGCAAGAGCATGGAAGTGGCTTCCAACCAAAGCCAGGCTACCTCTACCCAGCTGGTAAATGCGGTCTGGGACCGGGAGGTACGGACGGCCATCCTCAACCAGCAATTTGAGGATTTGGGCCTGCAGATCGAGAGCGACCAGGTTCTGGACCTGATCCGCAACAATCCGAGTTTTGCCCAAAACCCCCAGTTTCAGGATGAAAATGGATTCTTTGACGAAACCGCTTTCCTGAATTTCATTGCCGACCTCAGGGTGAATGCCCCCCAGCAATACGAGCTTTGGTTGCAGAACGAGAACGCCTTGATACAGGCTGCCAAAGAGCAGCGCTATTTCGACCTGATCCGGGCCGGGATTGGCGCTACCCTGCAGGAAGGTGAACTCGAATACCACCTGGCCAATGACAAGGTGGATATCCGCTATGTACGGGTACCCTACAGCAGTATTCCTGACAGTACCATCAGCGTTTCCAAAGAGGAAATAGCCGCTTACATACAGGAAAACAAAAAGGATTTCAAGCAGGAGGCCGCCAGGAACATCCGCTACGTCTTTTTCGAGGAAAGGGCCTCCGAGGCCGACCAGCAGGCTATCCGCGACGATATGCAGGAACTGGTTAAAGACCGCATGGAATATATGGAAGAGCTGGATTCCACGGTTGTGATTCCGGGGTTCCGTACCACACGGGGCATGGCTGCCTTCCTGGACCGGTATTCAGATACCAAATACGATACGATATACCGGGCAAAAAATGAACTGCCCGCCCAGTTTGCAGATTCCCTGTTGGGCCTGGAGGTCGGGGCGCTCTATGGCCCCTATGAGGACAACGGATTTTTCCGGATTTCGCGCATGATGGACAAAAAGGAAAACGGGTCGGTCAAGGCCAGCCATATTCTGATTACGTATGAGGGTGCGGAAAGGGCCAATCCACAAATCACCCGTTCTAAGGAGGAGGCCGAAGCGCGCGCCAAAGAGCTCCTTGCAGAAGCGCAGGAGGAAGGTGCAGTTTTTGCCCAGCTGGCCCGGGAAAATTCCGACGGTCCTTCTGCTCCAAGGGGAGGCGATCTCGGATACTTCCAGGAGGGGATCATGACCCAGAAATTCAACGATTTTGCCTTTGACAACCCGGTGGGTACCATCGGCCTTGTGGAAACGGAATTCGGATACCACATCGTCAGGGTCGATGATAAACAGGATGTCGTCCGCCTGGCTACGTTTTCAAGGGCCATTGAGCCTTCGGATGACACCGTCAATGCCCTCTTTACGGAGGCGACCACCTTTGAGATGGCCGTTACCGAAAACAAGGAGAGCTATGCCGGTATCGCGTCTGAGAACGAATACCAGGTACGTCCGGTAAACCAGTTGAAGGCCATGGATGAAAACCTGCCCGGCCTGGGGGCCCAGCGCAGGATCGTACAATGGGCCTTTAACGAAGAAACCAGCGTTGGGGATGTACGCCGCTTTGATCTTAACAACGGGTATGCCATCGTACAGCTGACGGCCACCCACAGGGAAGGCTTGAAGAGTGTGGAGGATGCCTCGGTACAGGTGTTGCCAAAGCTACGCAAAGAGAAAAAGGCCGCTCAGATCATCGCTGCGAACCAGGGAAAAAGCCTGGAGGAAATCGCCAGTTCCAATGGGGTTGTGGTTTCCAGTGCGAGCGCACTCAACGCCAAGTCCCCCACCATTGCTGGAGCAGGCCGTGAACCCCTGGTCGTGGGGATGGCAGTGACCATGGACCCGGGAGCCACTTCAGGACTCCTGGAAGGCGAATCAGGGGTTTTCAAGCTGGAGGTGACCAATAAGGAGGAAGCCCCCGCTATGGAAAATTACACGCCCTATGCCAATACCCTTGAGAACAGTTTGGGGGCGCGGGTAACCATGGAAGTATACAATGCCCTGAAAGATAAGGCAGAGGTGGTAGACAACCGGGCTGTATTCTATTGATCAGCGCGCGTAAAGAAATTGGGAATGCCCGCATCGTAAAGGTGCGGGTTTTTTTATGCCAGGAGTAATTCCGCAAAAGTTTTGATCACCGAATACCCTTTCTTTCTGAAATACCCCTGATGGGAGGGGCCTCCCGTGGCCAAAATAAAATCCCCTCCCCAGGCTCCCAGGCTCTTGATGCTTCCCGGGAAGTCCGGGAAATGCCTTTTTTTGACCGGGTCCAGATCCAGGATCCCACCGATGAGGGCCTCGTGGCGGTCCATGGCTTCCCGAAAATCTGCTATTTCCCTGGCTTCTGCCATTTGAACCGTGAGCTCAGAGGCGCGTCGAAGGGCCCTGTCCTTATCGAAGTGGCGGGTGCGGTAGCGCGCAATCCCTTCCCGGCTATCCTGCTTTTCGTTGAGGTATACAAAAAACAGCTCCCCGGCAAATGGAGGGTTAAAGGGGGCTTCCACCACCTCTGGATGTCCTGCTTCGAGGCGGTAATAGATGGGGGATTCACCTGCAGCGGCTGCGATATCGTATCCGCTCCCTCCCATGGTAGACCACAGCAGGGCATAGGGGTCAATGCCCGCCCAGGATGCCAGGTTGGCCAGCAGGGTGGAAGAGGTTCCCAGGCCCCACTGTCTGGGGAATTCCAGAAAGGTTTCTACCTCCGCATTTCGGAGGGCGCCTGCAAAGTCGGGCTCCAGATCCCTGCATTGAAGCAGCAGGTACAGGAGGCGTTCCCGGGTGGTGGAGGGGAACGGACCGGTAGCCGGCGGGCCTTCAAAGGTTCCTTCGGGGAAATAGGTTTCAAACCAGGGGGTGCCATCCGGATTCAGGCTCCTCCAGGAGAGCCCCGGATTTTCGGAAGGCCTCACCCGGAGCCATTGACCGGGTCTGGTGGGTACTGCCAGCGCAAGGGCGCCATCCAGGACCAGATATTCCCCGGAAAGCAGGAGTTTCCCATGGCTGTAGAATTCCTTCATGATGTTTCGCCCCGCAGGGCATCCAGGGTGCTTACCACCGCACTGTGACTGACCGTGTCATTCTTAAAATGTTCGATCAGTTGCTGTTTCTCTGCATCGGTGGCCCCGAGCTGGTTGAGGATATTCAACAAATGCATCTTCATATGCCCCTGCTGGATGCCCACAGTCACCAGGGAGCGAAGTGCAGCAAAATTCTGGGCCAGGCCTGCTACGGCCACGATTTGCATAAGCTCCGGGGCACTTGGTTTTTGGAGCAGTTCCAGGGCCAGTTTTACCAGCGGGTGGAGGCCCGTAAGCCCACCAACGGTGCCCAGGGCAAGGGGGATGTCCATCCAGAAACGGAACTGCCCGTCTTCCACGCTGGCCTTGCTCAGGCTGCGATACCGTCCGGTACGGGAAGCATAGGCATGTACCCCGGCTTCCACGGCCCGAAAGTCATTCCCGGTTGCGATTACCACGGCATCTACCCCGTTCATGATCCCCTTGTTGTGGGTAACTGCCCGGAAAGGTTCGCAATCCGCTACGGAAACTGCCTGCACGAGTTTGCGCGCAAAATCCGCCCCGGAGATACCACAGGGATCTTCTAGGGAGGCGACCGGGCAATTCACTTCGGCCCGGACCAGGCAATCCGGCACGTAATTCGAAAGAATGCTCATAAGCACTTCCACCGGGGTGTCCTGCCCGCTGAACCCCTCATACGATTCGGCCTCCCGTAGCATGGTGTCCGAGAATTGCTCGAGGCAGGAATTGATGAAATTGGCCCCCATGGCATCCAGGGTTTCAAAGGTGCAGTGGAGCTGGTAATACCCGGGCATTTCCCCGGTCTTGTCCCTGAGTTCGATCCGTTTGATGCCACCCCCCCGTTTTTCCATATTTCGCGGAATCCCGGAAGCATCACCTCTCAGGACGGGTTCAATCGCTTTGATGAACCGGCCCAGGGTTTTGGGGTCTCCGGTATACAGGAAATGCACCTGCCCGATCTTCTCGGTACCCAGGGTCTGGGCCTTGAACCCTCCCCGTTCCAGCCAGAATTTCGCAGCCTTGCTGGCCGCCGCCACTACGGAACTCTCTTCAATGGCCATGGGGATGGTGTAGAGTTTTCCGTTGATCAGGAAATTCGGGGCCACTCCCAGTGGCAGGTAGAAGTTGCTGATGGTATTCTCGATGAACTCATCGTGCAGTTGCTGCAGCCTGGCGTCGCTGTTCCAGTATTGCCTGAGCAGCGCCTCGGTCTGCTCGGGATGCGAGGTGTACCGGGTGGCGATCCAATGGATCTTCTCCGATTTGGATAGCTTTGAAAATCCTTCGATGGGCTGGTCCATTTGCATAGGAATATGCCAGCAAAGATAGGGATTCGGCCACTAATATATCCGGGGGTTTCACCCCCGCTCCTGACGGGAATAAAAACCGTCATAAGTTGTATTAATTGGCAAAATATTCATAAACTTGAGCGTTTTAACCCCTTTTTTACGCATTTATGAAAAAACACTGGCTTTTATGGGTAGTGCTTTTGGCGGGCCCTGTCCTGATGGCTCAGCAAAAGCAAATCACCCTGGAAGACATCTATGGAGGCACCTTTTCCACCCAGGGACTGGAAGTATTGCGATCCATGAATGACGGGCAGCACTATACGATCCTGAATTCGGATTCCCAGGCCCGGACCAGCAGCATTGACAAATACCGTTACAGTACCCAGGAAAAAGTAGCGACCCTGGTCGCCACCGATTCCATGAGCGGCATTCCCTATTTTACTTCCTATACCTTTAGCGAGGACGAATCCAAAGTGTTGCTCGCCACCCAGGTGGAACCTATTTACAGGCGTTCACGACTGGGAATTTACTACATCTATGACCTTTCCTCCGGGAATCTCGTTCAGATCTCCAATGAAAAAATTCAGGAACCCACCCTGTCGCCTTCCGGGGATCGGGTGGCCTTTGTCCTGGCCAACAACCTCTACACAGCCGACCTCAGCACCGGGGCGGTTTCCCAGGTCACCTCAGATGGCCAGCCAAATGCGATCATCAATGGGGTCACAGACTGGGTATATGAAGAGGAATTCGCCTTCGTCCGGGCATTCGCCTGGAATTCGGACGGGAGCAAACTGGCGTTTCTCAGGTTCGATGAAAGGGACGTCCCGGAGTTCTCCATGGATGTGTACGGGCAGGACCTCTATCAATATCCCTATGTGTTCAAATACCCGAAGGCCGGGGAAGCCAACGCCAAAGTGAGCCTGCATATCTATGACCTTAAAACGGAGGCCACCCGGGAGGTATCCCTGGGAGGGGCGTATTACATCCCCAGGATCCAATGGATGAACCATCCGGACCACCTGAGCGTACAGACCCTGAACCGGCACCAGAACCACCTTACCCTCCACAAGGTGGATGCGGCACAGATGAAGGTGAATGTGCTGCTGGAAGAACGGGATGACGCCTATGTGGATGTAACCGACAACCTCACCTTTTTGCCGGATGACCGTTTTATCTGGACCAGCGAAAAGGACGGGTACAACCATATTTACCTGCACGATACCGACGGGAGCGAAAAGTACCAGCTTACCAGCGGCCCCTGGGAGGTTACCTCCTATTATGGGTATGATGCCGAAAACCGGCGGATCTATTACCAGTCTTCTGAGCAGGGGTCCATCAACCGGGATATTTACAGCGTATCCGACAGGGGAAAGCGAAAGGAACGGCTAAGCACCGGATCGGGGACCAACAGGGCTTCCTTCAGTTCAGACTTCAGTTATTTCATCAATACCTTCAGCAACGTGGATACCCCCCCGGTCTATACCCTTCACCGGGCTTCCGACGGGGAACTGGTCAGGGAGCTGAGACACAACCGCGATCTGCTGGAAACCCTGAAGGGTTACGAAATGGCGCCCAAGGAATTCAGTACCCTCCAGGTCAACGGGAACGAGCTCAATATGTGGATGATCAAGCCGGCGGACTTTGACCCGGATAAGAAGTACCCCCTCTTTATGTTCCAGTATAGCGGGCCCGGGTCCCAGCAGGTGGCCAACCGGTGGAATGGCAGCAACGATTACTGGCACCAGATGCTCGCTTCCAAAGGGTATATCGTCGCCTGTATCGATGGGCGTGGTACCGGCCTGAAGGGCCGTGATTTCAAGAAGGTCACCCAGCTGGAGCTCGGCAAATACGAGGTGGAGGACCAGATCGCGGCAGCCCGGAAACTCAGCGAGCTCCCCTATATCGATGAAGCGCGCACGGGAATCTGGGGCTGGAGTTACGGGGGCTTTATGGCTTCCAACTGCATCCTGAAGGGCAACGACGTTTTTGAGATGGCCATCGCGGTAGCCCCGGTGACCAGCTGGAGGTTCTACGACACCATCTATACAGAGCGGTACATGCACACCCCACAGGAGAACCCGGATGGATACGATGACAATTCCCCCCTGCAATATGCGGACCAGTTGAAAGGAAAGTTCCTCCTGGTCCACGGCTCCGCCGATGACAATGTACACGTTCAGAACACCATGCGGATGATCGAAGCGCTGGTACAGGCCAACAAACCGTTTGACTGGGCCATCTACCCGGATAAGAACCACGGGATCTATGGAGGCAATACCCGCCTGCACCTGTATTCCAAAATGACCCAATTTGTTTTAGACAACCTGTAACAAACCAAACCAAACCAAACCAAAACCAAACCAATGGAATCTCTTACAAAACCTGCCCATAAGAAAAAGCTTTTCGGACACCCGGTGGGGCTGTACATCCTGTTTTTTACGGAAATGTGGGAACGCTTCTCCTATTATGGGATGCGCGGAATCCTGGTGTTGTACCTCACGGCAAAAACAGTGGGGGACAACCCCGGCCTTGGATGGCTGGATGCGGAAGCCCTTTCCCTCTATGGATGGTATACCATGCTGGTTTACGTGGCCTCCATACCCGGGGGGATTATCGCCGATAAGATC
>JAWWDW010000015.1:0-12899 GCA_033719735.1 Robiginitalea sp.
CCCGGCCTGGTTGTAGGCATTGATGATATTGCCCAGGGAAACCGATTTGCTGCCATGGGCAACACGGATCCAGTTGTTGTTCGGCAGGTTTACCCCTATGGGGGTGCTTGGGGAGGCGTCCCCGGCTTCACCGGCCACGATAACGGTCTTGTAGGAAACCCCCACCACACTGTCTTTTTTGTGTTCTTCCATCAGGGGCGACTCGTCTTCAAACCACTGGGCGTTTTCGGAAAGGACCTGCATCTGGCGGGACATCTCGAAGTCTTTGATCTGGATGATGCTCTCATAGGACCCCTTGTAGCCCACCGGGTCGTTGTATACCTCTACAAAGCCCTGGATCCAGTCGATATCCCCCCCTGTGGAACCGACCCATGAAATCGCGTACTGGTCCCAAACCGAGAGGTCCCCGGTGCGGTAGTATTCGATCAGCAATTCCAGGGTGCGTGCCTGTTGCTCATTTTCAGCAACCCCCACGGCCAGCTCCAGCCACTTCACCACTTCTTCCAGGGCGGGGCCATACAGGCCGCCCACCTTATAGACCGCTTCTTTCAGCCCTCCGCCTTCGCGGACGAGTTTTGAGTTGAGCCCTGCCTCTACCGGCCGCTCTGCCGGACCCTTGTCCACAGCTGCGTAATAGGCGGCAACCTCTTCAGAGGTAATGTCCGGATCGTAAAAATTGACGGCGGAGGCAGCTACATTGTCCACCCCTTTCTTTTTGTTCACTTTTTTGCCATCGGCCTCGTTGAAGATCACCTCAAATGGTTCCCCTTCCAGTTCGGTATCGGTTTCAGACAGGAGGAACTCCAGGTACTCCGGGGCGAATCCGGGTGTTATCTTGTCGTTTGAATAGTGGTGATGGATGCCGTTGGAAAACCAGACCCGTTTCAGATAGGTTTCAAAGGCCTTCCAGTCCTCCGTGGTTTTGTCTCCTTCAAACCGGGTATAGACCTGTTCCAGGGCTTTTCGTATCCTCAGGTTGTGGCGGTAGTTCTGGTCCCAGATAATGTCACGGCCAGAAAGGCCTGCCTGGGTGAGGTAATAGACCAGTTTCTTTTTATCGGCGCTGAGCTCCTCAAAACCCGGCACCTGATAGCGCAGGACCCGGAGGTCCGCGAACTGATCGACCAGATATTCAAAGGGTTGCGCTGTATCCGCGGCAACGGTTTCCGGGGTGGGTTCCTGTTTGCAGGAAAACATCAGAATCCCGGCCAGCAAAAGGAGGGAATAGGCTTTAAATTTCATCGTGTCAATTGGTTTAAGGTTGCCCTGCAAAGGTAATCAAACCTCCAGTAAAAGCGCGATCATTCGCCTGGATTTGGACAGATGTTATCGCGCTGAACGGCCTTCCTCCAGCTGCTGCATCCCGGTTTATTTTCGATGCCAAACGAATGCGGGAATCAAAAGAATTCTTAATTTTCCGAACAATTATAGTTTGGTTTTTATAATCGCAATGATCTTCAATCCATGAAAAAGACGCCCCACCTGATCCCAGTTTTGTTCCTTTTGTTGTTCCTCTCCCTGCAGGCCTACTGCCAGATGGCAGCCACCCTGACTGCAGCCGAAAAGAAATTTGTCTACCTGACCTTTGACGACGGCCCCCTGGACGGCAGCGAGAAAATCGCAGATGCGGTCGCCTATGAGAAAGTACCGATCACGGTTCTCCTGGTGGGCCGGCATGCCGAACAAAAGCCCCACTACCTGGACCTCTACAAGCAAAACAAACACATAGAAGTGGGAAACCACAGCTATTCCCATGCCCGGAACCACTACTCGAAATTCTACTTCAACCCGGAAGGGGTCCTGGAGGATTTTCTGAAAAGTCATGACGTCATCCAGCCGGAGGACCGGGTAGCCCGGCTTCCCGGCAGGAATATGTGGCGGATTGGCGAGCGCGTGAAGGATGATATCCCCAGTGGCTCCGAAGCGGCCGACCTCCTGGCTGAGAACGGGTTTGAGATTTACGGCTGGGACATGGAATGGTTCCACGATCCGAAAACAGCTGAACCCGTGGGGAGCGCTGAGGAAATTTTCCTACAGATCGAACGGCACCTGGACCGGGGCAGGACCTTTACCAGGGGCCACCTGGTACTGCTTTGCCACGACGAGATGTTCCAGAAAGACTGGGAGGAGACCGAACTGAAGCAACTCATCGAACTCCTGGAAACCCGGGAGGATTACGAATTTGCCTGGCTGAAGCACTACCCTTCATCCAAATAGAAGGGGTGCAGCTTCAGGCCAGGTCGATATGCCCTTTTAAAGATGAAGCACAAGGGAAAAGGTGCGTGGGATCAACTTACCTGATCCCAATCTCAGAATTTCGATTTTTTTTTTTCTGCCAACCCTAACTAAATGAATCCATGATTTCTCGACTTTCCCTTTTGTGGCCCAGGCCCGTATGGCTAAGGATCGTTCTGCTACAGGCATTTTGCTTGTTTACCCTAACCGGGGCACGCTCCCAGGGAGCCTCCCACGGTGGTGAGGTGACCGGGTTTCAGGGCGTTATTTCAGAGGTGGATTCCCTGCGTATCTGGCTAAATGACATGGTTAAAAAACAGGCCGTCCCATCAAAGAGCCGCATGACCCTAAGGGTAACCAGCCCGGATGGTAAAAGCTACTATGCAGGGTATGACGGCCGGACCGGGCAGGAGGTAACCGATTTCAGCCAAATCGTAGAGATCGGCAGCTGCAGTAAAGTGTTTACTTCCACCGCCATTCACCAATTGATCGAAAGGGGGCAATTCGGGCTGGAGGACCCACTTGTTGATATCCTGGAGGAACCTGCTCTTCTGGAAGGGTTGATGGCCACCGATAGCGCGGACTACCTGCAGGAGGTGAGGCTGAAGCATTTGCTGAACCACACCTCGGGCATGCCGGAATATTTCCTGGACTCGGACGAAATGGAACTTGCAGTATTTGGCGATTCCACCCTGCGCTTTACCCCGCGACAGCTGGTCAGGATGGCCAACAGGGTCCATGATCCTCAGTTCCGGCCAGGGGAGCGATTCAAGTATACCAACACCAATTACATCCTCCTGGGGTTGATCCTCGAAAAACATACAGGCCTCCCCTATCAGGAGGTGATCCGTCAAAAGATCCTGAATCCGGCCGGGCTCACCGAAACTTATTTTGCCTCTTTGGATTCCCCTGAAAAGAGGGCTCCAGGGTTCTGGAAAGGCGAGCCCACCCAGATGCCCCCTACCCTGGCGGGGGCCGCCGGGGAGATGCTCAGCACCCTGGACGATATGGACCGGTTCCTGCGTTACTGGTACGGGGGCAGCTTCTTTTCAGATCCGGGGTATATGGAGGGTGTAAGAAATGAGGCCTACCATTCCATGGGAATGCCCGGGGTTGATTATGGCCTGGGCCTGTTGCGCCTTATGGATTCCTATGGACATGGCGGGCAGACCTTCAGCTTTCAGTCCTATATGGGAATCCTTCCCAATGGGTGGAGTTTTGTATTTGCCATTGACGATGCTGCGGTACCCGCCTGGGGCCCTGCTATGGCACTGAGCAGCAAATTGAAAACCCTGGATTGATTTTCTCAAAAGGTCGGGGAACCCTCCGGGCCTGAGGAAGGAGGGGGTTCGATTTTTTTTTCGTTATACAGGGGATCCCCCTGGAACTTTAATAGGCTTGCCGTGCTGTGGGGGCATGCCCCCCTCCCCACTATTAAAGTAAAGCCAGTCCCTGCAATTCCCATGCATGGTTGACTTTAAAGGCCCTGCAAGGGTTGCTTTTTAAGTCTGTTGAAGTCGAATCAGACCTCCCAGGATTCAATCCTGTATATTTTCCAACACCTTTTCATCCCGTCCCTTCCCCGAGAAATTCAGGGCGCATTCAATCAGGGCCAGGTGGGAATACGCCTGCGGGAAGTTGCCCAAAAGTCGTTTCGTCTTAAAATCGATGTCCTCGCTGAAAAGCCCCAGGTGGTTGCTGTACCCCAGCACCCTTTCAAACCAATTCCTGGAACGTTCTACCTCCCCGATGCGGTAAAGGGCGTTGATAAACCAGAAGGTGCAGATCGTAAAAGAAGAGGTCGGCAGGCCAAAATCATCCTTGTTTTTGTAGCGGAACAACAGGCCGTCATGGCTCAGCTCCCGTTCTATGGCCTTTACCGTACGCACGTACTTGGGGTCCCGGGCATCGATAAAGCCATAGGGCTCCATCAGGAGGACCGAAGCGTCCAGGTCCCGGGACCCGTAGGACTGGGTAAAGGCACCCACCTCCGGGTTCCAGGCTTTTTCGTGGATGTCCTTTCGGATTTCCCGTTCCAGGGGCAGCCATTTGTCGATTTTCCGTTGCTTTCTGAAAATACGTGCAATCTTGATCGCCCGGTCGATGGCAACCCAGCACAGGACCTTGGAGAAGGTGAAGTGGCGGTCTTCCGTCCGGAATTCCCAAATCCCCTTGTCCGGCTCCTTCCAGTGTTTCTCTACGATCCACACAATCCCCTTGGTGAGGGACCAGAGCTCTTCCCCGTGCTCAATATCATTGGGGAACCGGATGAGCTGGGTATGGATCATGTCCATGAGGATCCCATAGATATCGTGTTGCCGCTGGCGGTATGCCGCATTCCCGATTCGGACCGGCCGTGACCCCTTGTATCCGCTCAGGTGATCCAGGGTCTTTTCGGTCAGTTGTTTTTCCCGGTTGATCCCGTACATGATCTGCAGCTTCTCGTCCTTGTCAGGAACCAGGTCTACGATAAACTGCAGGTAACGACGGGCCACCTCCTTATGTCCCAGGTCTGAGACCACCTTGACCACCATGGACGCATCCCGGATCCAGCAGAAGCGGTAATCCCAGTTGCGGACTTCCCCAAGGGTTTCCGGCAGGGAAGTGGTCGCCGCTGCCAGGATAGCCCCGGATTTGTCATAGCTCAGCAATTTCAAGGTAACAGCCGATCGCTTGATGAGGGCGTTGTATTTGCGGTAGGCCGGGGTCTTGTCGCTCCAGTTGAGCCAGTAGACTTTGGTACGCTCCATCTCCACGTACATCTTTTTGGTACTGGGTTTGAAGAGTTTTTCATTGTAGCCCAGAAGGAAAAACCCGTCGTCCTCCAGGGTGATCGGCCGGCCCTCCACCACGGCATTCTTGTTGAAAGAAGTATACAGGAAGATGGTGTCGAATTTCTGCCCCTCGTTCAGGCTTACGATAAAACGGGGTTTTACATAGGTACGGGTATCTCCCTGAGCGTATTCCAGGCGGGGGTTGTACCGGACCCGGAATACCGGGGCGCCCTCAATATGCCTTAAATAGCGAATGATCTCAGGTGGGGCGTGGTAACTACCGTCCTGCTTCTGGTATCTCGGCATGAAATCCCGCAGCTCAAAGGTATCGGCACCATTTGAAAACCGCGTAATCAAAAGGGCCGTGTCCTTTTTGTAGCGCTGGGTAACTTCGTAGGAGTCATCCACGAGGATTTCGAAACTCCCCCCGACCTCTTCATCCAGAATTTTTGCGAAAACAGAAGAGGAATCGAATTCGGGAAGGCAGCACCAGTCAAGGGAACCTGTTTTTGAAATCAGGGCCGCTGATCGGCAATTTCCAATAATTCCGTAATCCAGGTTATCCATTTGTTGCGATTTCTTTAATTCTCCCGAATTTATTGGCTGGGCGGCGTAATTTGACGAAATTTAGGCAAAAAGGACCCAAAAAAGGTTAAAAAGTCCCCATCAATGAGCAAAACCATCATAATTTCCAACCGACTCCCCGTTCAATTACAGATCAGTGAAGGCAAGATTGAAGCCATTCCCAGTGTGGGGGGGCTGGCCACTGGAATGAAATCCGTGCACCAGGAAGGTGAAAGCCTCTGGATCGGCTGGAGCGGACTGACCCGGGAAGAAATTCCCGGATCCCTGGAACCCGAGATCGATGCCGCCCTGGCCGACCACGGGTGCAGTAAGGTACCCCTTACCCAGCAAGAGGTATCCGGGTTTTATTTTGGGTTCAGCAACCGGACCATCTGGCCCCTTTTCCACTATTTTCTCGAATACGCTGAATTCGACCTGGCCAACTGGAAGGTCTACGAGGCGGTAAACCGCAAGTTTGCGGACGCCATCATTGCAAAAGCCGGAGCGGAGGATGTGATCTGGGTCCACGACTACCAGCTGATGCTGGTACCGATGATGGTTCGGGAGCAGCGTCCGAACCTCTCGATCGGTTTCTTCCTGCACATCCCATTCCCCTCCTATGAAATCTTCCGAACCCTCCCCTGGAGGGAACATATTCTGAGGGGCCTGCTCGGCGCCGACCTGATCGGGTTCCACACCTACGATTACGAAAGGCATTTCCTCAGTTCGGTCCGCCGCTTGCTGGGACTGGAGGTCAGCTTCAATGAAATCCACCTGGAAGACCGGGTGGCCAAGGTGGATTCCTTTCCGATGGGGATCGACTATAAAAAATTCCACGAGGCTGCCCTCAGGCACGCCCAAATGAAGGAAGGGGAGGAATCGGACCTTCAGCAGCGCCTGAACCTTCACAAGGCCTCCACCCCGAATGCCAAATTTTTCCTGTCCATCGACCGGCTGGATTATACCAAGGGGATCGCAAACCGGATCAAGGCCTTCGAATACTTCCTGCAAAAATACCCGGAATACCGGGAAAAGGTCCGGCTGATCATCCTGGCGGTCCCATCGCGCTCCAAAGTTCCCCAGTACCAGCTTCTCAAAAAAGAGATCGATGAGCTGGTTGGCCGCATCAACGGGGAGCTCTCCACGGTCAGCTGGACCCCGATCTGGTACTTCTACCGGTCCCTCGCTTTCGACAACCTCATTGACCTGTACACCACTTGTGACATCGCCTGGCTGACCCCCATCCGGGATGGGATGAACCTGGTAGCCAAAGAATACATCGCCACGCGTACCGACCAGACCGGCGTATTAATCCTGAGCGAGATGGCCGGGGCGGCCAATGAGATGAACGAGGCCCTGCTGATCAACCCGAACAATTTCGAACAGGTGGCCGATTCCCTCTATCAGGCGATCAACATGCCCAAAGAAGAACAGGTAGAACGGAATACCCCTATGCAGAAACGGCTGGAACGCTACAATGTGGAAAAATGGGCCCAGGATTTTATGCATTCCCTCCTGACCCAGAAAAAGCAGGAAGCCCCCTACGTCGCCAGCCGCCTGACCATCGACCTGACCAACACGCTTTTGGAGCAGTACCGCAATGCCAGCAACCGAATCCTCTTCCTGGACTACGACGGTACCCTGGCCGGGTTCAAAAACGATCCGCAGAAAGCAAGCCCGGACCCGGAGCTCATCGCACTCCTCGACGGGATCTACCGGCAGAAGCGTACAGACACCTTTGTCATCAGCGGCCGGGACAAGGAAACGCTGGGGCGCTGGTTTGACGGAAAAAAGTACTCCATGATCGTGGAGCACGGGGTCTGGATCTCTGAGGGGGGGCGGGATTTCCAGCTGCTTGAAAATGTCAAGAACGACTGGATGCCCAAGATACGGCCGGTCCTGGAATCCTTTGTGGACCGGACGCCGGGCTCCTTTATCGAGGACAAAAACTATTCCCTAGCCTGGCATTACCGGAGCACCGACCCGGATTTCGGGCAAAAACGGGCCTCAGAGCTCAACACGGTCCTCACCTCCCTGATTGCGAATTACGACCTGAGCGTACTGAATGGGAACAAGGTAGTCGAGATCAAAAGCAGCAATGTGAACAAGGGACGGGCCGCCATGCGGATGATTGCGCGAAAGTCCTACGATTTTATCTTTGCCATCGGGGATGACTGGACGGACGAGTTCATGTTCCAGGAGTTGCCCAAGGAAGCCATTACCGTCAAAGTGGGCCGCATGAAAACCCAGGCCCGCTACTACCTTGATGGGATCGGGGCGGCCCGGGAACTGCTCAGCCGCTTTGCCGAGGTCTGATTCGGGTAACATCCAAAGTTGTATAACTCCCCTGAAATAGCTACTTTCCGGGGATTCAAACCAAATTGGCCGATGCGTGGAAACAGAAGACAACCCCCTGGCGCTCAAAGGATGTCCACCCGTTTGAGCATACTGATGGTCGTGCTCGGTGCCTGCCGTATTTCCCTGGCCTTTGGACAGCCGGAAACAGAGGTCTATCTGGTCGATCTGGAGATCGCTTCCGAAACGATCTCCTTGACCACGCCCTTGAATATCTCAAACAACCCCGGCTATGACAACCAGCCATCCTTCCTGGAGGACGGGTCACTCCTGTATTCCCGGACCCGGGACGGGCAGACGGATATCGCCCGCTACCATCCGGCAAGCGGAACGACTTCCTGGCTTTCCCATACCCCGGGGGGAAGCGAATACTCCCCCCTGAAGATCCCGGGAAGGGAGGCAGTTTCGGCCATACGCCTGGACACCACCGGCCTGCAACGGCTCTATGCATATCCCCTTCAGGGCGGGGATCCGACCTTGTTGGTGGAAGGCCTGAAGATCGGGTACCATGTTTGGGTAAACGCGGACCTGTTGGTATGCTCCGTCCTGGTGGAGGACCGCATGGACCTGGTAGTGGTCAACTTTAAGGACCACAGCCGGCATACCTTTCAAAAGGATGTGGGGCGGTCTTTACAGCAGGTTCCTGGATCCGGACAAATTAGTTACACCTCCATCGAGGATGGAAAAACGGTTCTGAAATCGATGGATCCAAGGTCGGGGGCAAATACTGTCATTGCCGTCCTGCCCAATGAGGTTCAGGATGTTTGCTGGCTCACTGAGGAGCTCGTGATCTGCGGAAGTCGTAACAAATTGTTGGGCTATAACAAGCATCAGAATGCCGCCTGGGCGATTCAGCATGCGTTGGAGGATCCAAAAATTTCCATTTCACGCCTGTCATATGATAACCTCAACGGGAAATTGGCAATGGCGGTAGAAACTGTAAATTGATGAAATTCCCTCATAACATAAGTCGCCTGGAAGCCCTGAGCGACGGAGTTTTCGCTTTTGCCGCCACCCTGATGGTCGTTTCCCTGGGCCTGGAAGAAAGCTGGCTGGCCAGGGATTCCAGGGTCCTCGAACTCATTACCTTTGGAGGCAGTTTTTTCGTACTGATCGCCCTCTGGGTCGTGCATTACAATTACTTCAGGCGGGCCGCCTATGTGGATTACTGGATTATCGCCTATAATACCGTCCTGCTTTTCGTGGTCCTCTATTACGTCTTCCCGCTGAAATCCCTGATCAATACGTGGCTGGGTCAGGAACCGATTAGTGAGGAAGGCCTGGCGAGCCTGTTCCAGTGGTACGGGCTGGGTTTCCTGCTGATCTTCCTCTGTTTTTCGCTTATGTACCGCAGGGCCTATAAGAAGACAAAATCCGTCTCCCGATCGCTGAACCTTTTGTTCTATTCCCGGCATTTCGCTATCTATGTAGGAGTTTCCGCCCTTTCGATGGGCGTGGCAACTCTGGGTGTCGGGATCCGGTACGGGCTCCCCGGGTTCCTCTATGCCATCCTGGGCCCGCTTTGTTACTGGCATTCCGTCCGATTTGAAAGAATATATCCTAATTCGCTGCAATGAGAAATCTATATGTATTGATCACCTTACTGGCCGCCTGCAATGTCCTGCAGGCGCAAACCGACCCGCGTATCTATGAAATCATCCAATCGGTTTCGGCCGACCGTATTGAGCAGGACATCACCACCCTGGCTGGGTTCGGTACCCGCCATACCCTGAGTGATACGGTCTCCCAAACCCGGGGGATCGGTGCGGCCCGCCGGTGGATCAGGGCGGAATTCGAAAAGATATCCGACCAGTGCGGGGGCTGCCTGGAAGTCTTTTACCAGCGGAACCTGGTGAAGGCTGAAGAAAATCAGCGCATCCCTCGGGATGTCTGGGTGGTCAATGTGATCGCCGTCCAAAGGGGGACCAAGCACCCTGGTCGCTATGTGATGATGAGCGGGGATATCGATTCCAGGGTCAGTGATCCGAATGACTATACCTCCGATTCCCCTGGGGCCAATGACAATGCCAGCGGGATGGCCGGAACTCTGGAGGCCGCCCGCGTCCTTTCCAAATACTCCTTTGATAACAGCATTATCTACGCAGGCCTTTCCGGGGAGGAACAGGGGCTTTTTGGCGGACGCGGGCTGGCTGAATATGCCAAAGCCGAAAACTGGGAGCTGATTGGGGTCCTCAACAACGATATGATTGGGAACATCCGTGGGGTGGATGGCGTTGTGAGCAACCGGGACTTCCGGATCTTCTCCGAACCGGTACCCCCCACTGAAACGGAACGCCAGCGAAGGGCACGCCGGTTCTATGGAGGGGAGGTAGACGGGATTTCCCGACAGCTGGCCCGCTATGTCCACCGGACGACCCGCACCTACATGCCGGAGATGAACCCCATGCTTATCTACCGCCTCGATCGCTTTGGGCGGGGGGGGCACCACCGCCCCTTCAACGATGCCGGCTATGCGGGGATCCGAATCATGGAAGCCCATGAAAATTACACCCAGCAGCACCAGGACATCCGGGTGGAAGACGGCATCCAGTACGGGGACCTGCTGGAGTTTGTAAATTTTGAGTACGCCTCAAAACTGACAGCCGTGAACGCCATAACCCTGGCATCCCTTGGGTGGGCACCCCCCACCCCAACCAAGGTGGAAATCGGGGGGGTCGTCGAACCCTCAACCCGGCTGCGCTGGGAGCCGGTGGAAGGTGCCACGGGCTATAAGGTCTACTGGAGGGATACCACTTCCCCCACCTGGGACAATTATCGCTATGTGGAGAACACGACCGAAGTTACCCTGGAGGGTATCGTCATTGACAACTACCTTTTCGGGGTGGCTGCGGTCGGAGAAGATGGGCATGAAAGCCCGGTGGCATTCCCGTCCGGGGTATTTCGAAACTAACTGGAGCAGATGAGACCATGCCTTGTTATCGCCCTTTTGGGGGCGTTCTTCCTGGTGGCAGCTTGCGAAGATCCGCAAGATGACAAGGTTCCCGTGGATTACCGGGATGCCTTTTTGCCTGAAATGGAAGGGCTCTTTAATGAATACCAGAAACTACAGGATTTCGGCTCCTACGGGGCACTGGGAGATACCTTAAGGAGGGCAAACAAAGACTTGCAGGCATCCGAGCTTTTCGTACAGGCGGCCTTCGCCTACTGGGAGGCCGGGGATATGGCGGCTGCCACCACCATGCTGCACCGGGCCATAGACCGGGGGATGTCCAACCCCAAAATCCTGGAAAAATTCCCGGAAACGGATCAGGAACCTGCTGGTGACTCCTGGGACCAGCTTTTAGGGCGGCTGGATTCCATCCAGACCCAACTGAGAAAACCCGCCAATTTTGAGCTGAAAACCGCCTCCATGGAGGCCTTCTGGCCCCATTTTGAGAGGGCGATGAAGGATACTTCCGAGGCGCGCAGGCACCTGAAGGCCTTTATATTTGAGGGGCCCCCGGAGGTGCGGGATTTCTACGTGGTCCGGTACGGAAGTATTGACCATATGTACGGACAAATGGTCAATGCCTCCCCAAACTACTACCGTTATTTGAAGACCCGGTTTCAACCAGATAGCCTTAAAGTATTCTGCAATACCATCCTGGAATCCATGAAGCGTTTTCAGGAACTCTATCCAGGAGCGGTATTTCCGAAGGTATACATCGTGCCCGGCATCCTGAATTCGGGGGGTACCGCCACCGAAATGGGGATGTTCCTGGGCGGGGACATGTACGGGAGGTCCCCCGAGATGCCGGTGGATGACCTCACCGACTGGCAGGAGGGCGCCATCATGGAGTTCTCCGACCTGCCCCGGCTGACCATGCATGAGCTGATGCACTTCCAGCAGAATTACCGGGATAAGACACATGATGAAACCCTCCTTTCCGCGGTCATTCAGGAAGGGGTGTGTGATTTTATGGTGGAGTTGTGTTCAGGCGAACCCATGGAGAACGAAAACCTGGCGTTTCTTTCGGACCCCGCCAACGAGGCCTGGATTTTCGGGGAGTTTAGGGAAGAACTGATGGGGGATGACACCTCCAAATGGCTCTATAACGGCGGGAGTATCGAAGACCGTCCGCACGATCTGGGGTATACCCTGGGCTATCTGATCAGCAAATCCTATTACCAGCAAAGCCCCGACAAGAAAAAGGCCGTAAACGAGCTTTTAAATACGGATGATTTTTTGAAGATTGTTAAAGACAGTGAATACGCCTACCTCCTTGACGAGGCTATTTAAATGCAGCGCAACCCCTGAATCATGAAATATTCTCTATCGATAGTTTTCCTCCTTGTCACCCTCGGCAGCCTGGCCGCACAATCCTTTACAAGGCAGGATACCCTCCGGGGCAGTATCACCCCGGAGCGCGCCTGGTGGGACCTGGTCTATTACGATCTTCGGATCGAAGTGGATACGGATCAGAGGACCCTTGTCGGCGGCAATACTGTTCTTTACCGCGTCCTGCAACCTTCTTCCCGCATGCAGATCGACCTGCAAGAGCCCATGGAAATCCAGGCTGTCTGGCAGGATGGGCAAGAACTATCGTTCGAAAGGGAGGGGAATGCCTACTTTATAACCCTGCAAAAACGGCAGCAGCCGGGCGCCCTGGAAGCTGTTGAAATACAGTTCGGGGGGCGGCCCCGGGAGGCGGTCCGCGCCCCCTGGGACGGGGGCTTCTCCTGGAAAACGGACAGCAGCGGGAAGCCCTTTGTAGCGACTTCCTGCCAGGGACTGGGGGCAAGCGTCTGGTGGCCCAACAAGGACCACATGTACGACGAGGTGGACAGCATGGCCATCCGGGTGACCGTTCCCAAACCCCTGATGAATATATCCAACGGGCGCCTTAGGCAGGTGACTGAAAGGGATTCCTCCCGTACCTTCCACTGGTTTGTCAGCAACCCGATCAACAATTACGGGGTGAACGTGAACATCGCCGATTACGCCCATTTCGGGGAAACCTATGCAGGGGA
>JAWWDW010000016.1:0-12887 GCA_033719735.1 Robiginitalea sp.
GGTAGCCACCGTGACAGGGGAGGCCTTTGGAAGCCCGAACTGTATCCGGATCTCCTACGCGGCTTCAGAAACCGAAATCCGGGAGGCCGTTCGGCGTATACAGGAGGCCCTTTAGGCCCCCTGTCCCCCACATCTTATATCCGTTTCCAGAAATAGGGGGTCAGCAGGATCAGGACCGTAAAGAGCTCCAGCCTGCCTGCCAGCATCAGGAAGGCACACCACCACTTGCCGATGGCCGGCAGTCCGTTGAAATTGTTTAAGGGGCTCAGGCTCCCGAAGGCAGGCCCTACATTCCCCAGGGAGGAAGCCGCCCCGCCGATGGCCGACACAAAATCCAGCCCCAGCAGCCCCAGCACCATCGAACCGATGATAAACAACAACATGTAGAGGACAAAAAAGGCGATAATGTTGTAGACGATGTGCTCCGAAACCGTTTTCCCGTTAAAACGCACCGGGATTATAGCGCTTGGGTGCAACGTCCGCTTGAATTCCAGCAGCCCGTTCTTGATGATCAGGATATGCCGCATCACCTTGATGCCCCCTGCCGTGGAACCGGCGGAGCCTCCTGCAAACATCAGTCCGAAAAAAAACACGGTGAGAAAGGGCGTCCAGCCCGTGAAATCCGCCGTGACAAAACCGGTGGTGGTAATAACCGCCATCACCTGGAACAGGCTGTGGCGCAATGCACTTTCCAGGGGGCCGAAAACCATGGGGTGGTAGTCGGAGACGGGGACCTCCGCCCTGAAAAAGACGACCAGGGTGACCAAAACGGCAAAGATTCCCAGGAACAGGGCGTAGTACCGGAATTCCTCATCCCGCAGTACCTTCTGGACCTTCCCCTTGAAGGCGAAATAACTGAGCACGAAATTCATGCCGGCCAAAAACATAAACAGCATGATGATATATTGAATGAGCGGCTGGTCGTTCCAGTGGGCAATACTGGCATTTTTGGTGGAGAACCCCCCTGTGGACAGGGTAGAGAGGGCGTGGTTGACCGCATCGAAGAGGGACATGCCTGCAAGCTTGAGCAACAGGGTCTCGGCCAGGGTATAGCCCAGGTAAATAAACCAGAGCCGCTTGGCCGTATCGGCAATCCTGGGGTGGAGCTTGTCCCCTCCGGGCCCCGGGGCCTCGGCCGAGAACAGCTGCATTCCCCCGATCCCGAGCAGGGGAAGGATGGCGATGGCCAGCACGATGATCCCCATCCCGCCAATCCAGTGGGTAAGGCTCCTCCAGAAGAGAATGCCCTCCGGCAGGGATTCGATGTCCTCGAGGATGGAAGCCCCGGTGGTCGTATAGCCCGACATGGTTTCAAAAAACGCATTGGTCAGGCTGGGGATCGCCCCGGACAGGATGTAGGGAAGCACCCCGGAAGCCGACATGATGATCCAGCCAAAAGCCACGATGATATACCCCTCCTTCCGCTTCACCTCCTTTTTATGCCCCCTTGTAAAGAACATCGCCAGGGTGCCCACCAAAAGCGTGGCAATGGCCCCCAGGCCGATCCCAAAGGTGGCCCCGTCCCCGTACAACCCGCTTACCAGGGCGGCCAGCAGCATGAAACCGCCATTGAATACCAACAGCACGCCCATCAGGTAGATGATGATTCTGGAGTTTATGGCCATCTTACAGGAATAGCTTTTCAATACGGGGGATGGCGCTCGGCAGGCAGCAGACCACCACCCGGTCTCCCTCCTGAATCCTGAAATCCCCGAGGGCAATGTTCCCCTTTCCCTGACGGATCACCCCGCCGATGCTCGCTTCCCTGGGAAATTCCAGTTCCCGGATCAGCTCCCCGTTTACCTCGGAAGACGCCTTGACCACAAATTCGAGGATTTCGGCATTCAGGTTGTTCAGGCGGGTAAGGGCCACCACCTCCCCTTTTCGGACATAGCGGAAAATGTTGTTGGCCGCCAGGAGTTTCTTGTTGATCAGGGTATCCACCCCAATGGAATGGGATATCTGGAAGTAATCCATGTTCTCCACCAGGGCGATGGTTTTCTTGATCTTCTTGGATTTGGCCACCAGGCAGGACATGATGTTGGTCTCTGAATTCCCGGTAACGGCAATAAAGGCATCCATGGATTCCAGGCTTTCCTCCTCCAGCAACTCCACATTCCGGCAGTCCCCGTTAATGACCAGGGCGTTGGGAAGCATGTCCGCAATCTCAAAGGCCTTGTTCTTGTCCTTTTCGATGATCTTCACGTTAAAGCGTTGCTCGCAAAGGTCCCGGGCGGCCTTGGTGCCCACCTTGCTCCCGCCGAGGATCATCACGTTGCGGATCTCCTCTTTTTTCTTGCCGGTAAGCTTGTAGAGTTCTTCCACCCCCTTCCGGTCGGTGATGAAATACACCTGGTCTTCTTCCCTGAACTCGGTGTTTCCCCTGGGAATCAGTGTAAACTGGGTCCCCCTCCGCTGCAGGGCGATGGGCATGAAGTGGAGTTCGGGAAAGATCATGGCCGCTTCCTGCACTGTTTTCCCGACAAAGGGGGCGCCTGCCGGCAGGGAAACCCCCACCATGATCAAAAGCCCTTCCTCAAATTCATAGGTGTCGTTAAAGGCCGACTGGCTCAAAAGCAGCTTGATCTCTGTCGCTGCGAGCTCCTCGGGGGAGATCAGCTCATCGATCCCCATCTCGGAAAACTTGATCAGGTCCTTGTAATCCAGGAATTCCGTGTTGGAAATCCGCGCGATGGTCTGTTTGCAACCCAGCTGTTTGGCAAGCAGGCACAGGGTGATGTTGGTGGTCTCCGAGGAAGTGACCCCGATAACCAGGTCGGACTGGCTCACCTGGGCCTCGTTCATCACGGAAATGCTCGTGGCATCGCCCTTCAGCACCCGGATGTCCAGGTGGCTCTCCGCATAGGAGAGACTGTCCTTGTCACTGTCGATCAGGGTGATGTCCTGAGATTCGTATGAAAGTAATTTTGCAAGATGAAAGCCTACCTCTCCTGCCCCGGCGATGATAATTTTCATTCAGTATAGCATTGGTTCGGGCAACTACAGGCCGTAGCGAAATGAAGTTCTGCGGTCGTGGCCCGATGACAACCCGTTGGAACGGGATGTGCGACAAAATTACGGATTTTTATAGTTCTCCGTGTCTCCGGGGGGCCAAAAGCGCAAAAAGAAGGGCAAAGGTGTCAGGGGCATGATTTTGAATGTCCGTATCTTTGCGCCCTAAAACAAAACCCATGGGCAAGGAAATCCTGCCATACAAAGATTCTGACCTCAACAAAAAGGAACAGGTACGCCGGATGTTCGATACGATTTCCGAGAATTACGACGGGCTGAACCGGCTGATCACCTTTGGCGCCGATATCCGGTGGCGCAAACGCCTGATCAGGCGGGTGAGCGACCGCAACCCGGAATCCATCCTGGATATCGCCACCGGCACAGGCGACCTGGCCCTGGCATTCGCCCAAACCCCTGCGCAGAAGATCGTGGGCCTGGACCTTTCTCCCGGCATGCTGGAGGTAGGACGCAAAAAGGTAGTGAAACAGCACCTCGGGGACAAGGTAGCGATGGTCCTTGGGGACAGTGAGGCCCTGGATTTTCCGGATGCCAGTTTTGACGCGGCCACCGTCGCCTTCGGGGTTCGCAATTTTGAAAACCTGGAAAAGGGGTTGTCGGAAATCTACCGGGTCCTGAAACCGGGGGGGATCCTTGCCGTACTCGAAACCTCGGTTCCTGAGAAACAACCCTTCAGATGGGGGTACCACCTCTATGGCCGGTATGTCCTGCCGCTATTCGGGAAGTTGTTTTCGCGGGAAGGAACCGCCTACGCCTACCTGTCCGAATCCGCCGCGGCTTTCCCGCATGGGGAGCAATTCAACAATATTTTGGGAAAAATCGGGTTTATAGGTATGAAACACGAGCCGCAGACCTTCGGGGTCGCTACCATATATACCGCCACGAAATGATGAGACACTTCTGGTTGCTTCTACTCACCCTTTCCCTGGGACAGCCGGCAATGGCTCAATTCAACGAAAAGCCGATCCTGAACCTGCAGAACGAAGACAAGAAATTCCTCAACTGGGGGTATTTTTTGGGGTTCAACCAGTACGACTTCAAATTCGAGTATAAAAACGACCTGCCCGACATCCTGGTCAGCAAGTCCTTTGGCTTTAACGTGGGGCTTATCGGGGAGATGCGGATCAACGAATTCCTGGACCTGAGGTTTGAACCCGGCCTGTTTTACACGCTGCGGGAACTCGGATTTCCGGGCTTTACTTCGGAGAACGAAGCCATCCGGGAGGTGCGGTCCACATACATCAGCTTCCCCCTTCTGCTCAAGGTCAGCACCCGCAGGCTGGGCAACTGGAAACCCTTTGTTATAGGGGGTGCGGGAATGGCCATCAACCTGGGCAGCAATGAAGATTCCCTGGATGACAACAGCAGCGGGACCTTCCGGATGAAAAGGCAGGTTTTTAACTACGAACTGGGCTTTGGGATCGATTTCTACCTGGAGTATTTCAAATTCTCCCCTTCCATCCGTGGCGTATTTGCCATCTCGGATGAGCTGGTGCCCGACAACGACCCCAACAGTCCGTGGACCGGCAATATCGAGGCCCTGAAAACCCGCGGTATTTTCGTGAATTTTACCTTTGAATAGGCGGCATGTTGCGCCTTATCTCGTAGAGGAAAATGGCGGAGGCAGTAGCCACGTTCAGGCTTTCGGCATCGCCCTCACCAAAGGGAGGTATCCCCACGGTCGACTCGAGTTGGGCGCTGACGCTTTCCGAAATCCCATGGGATTCGCTTCCCATCAGCAGGATGCCCGCTCCGGGCATGGGAAAGCTTCCGAGCGGTTCCCCTTCCATACTGGCCCCATACACCGGCAATCCGCTTTTGGCAAGGGTCTCCCGGAGGGGTAGGTAATGGACCCGTACCCTGGCAATCGAGCCCATGGTAGCCATCAGGACTTTGGGATTGAAACAGTCTACCGTATCCGGGGAACACACCAGATCCCGGATCCCGAACCAGTCGCACAGCCGGATGATCGTGCCCAGGTTCCCCGGGTCCCGGACCCCATCCAGGGCAAGGAGCCACCCCCTGAAATCCGGGGCAGGCAGGGTGGGAATCTCAAAAATGCCCAGCACCTTGTTCGGTTGTACCAGGGTACTTACCTTTTTGAGTTCCTGTTCGGAAATAGGCCTGGCGGGAGCAACCCCGGCTACGGCTTCCGTGGAAAAGAGTTCCGTGGGTTTCCATCCCGCCCGGAGGAGTTCGCTGACGAGTTTTACCCCTTCGGCCAGAAAGCGCCCATGGCGGGAGCGGTACTTTTTTTGATGCAGACTTTTTATAAATTTTAATTCCCTTTTAGCAACCATCCAAATAGTGTAATTTTGGCTCTTATGAAGGCCCGCCGGCATGTTTATAACCTACCCGCTAAAATAGGATTATTCTTTGTGGGGCTCAGTTTTTTCTCCTGTAACGTGCTCAAACGGGTTGAATCAGATCAACTTCTGCTCACGGATTACAACATCTATGCCGACAGTGTAAAGGTCTCAAATGAGGAAATCAACAGCCTGGTCGCCCAAAAGCCCAATGTAAAAGTCCTGGGGATCCCACTCAGGCTCCACCTTTACAACCTGGCCAAGCCCAACCCGGACTCCTCCTATCAGGACTGGCTTTACCGGAAGGAGGGTCGGTACGACCGCCTGGTGAAGCTCCTCTCGGAAAAACAGGTGGAACGCCTGGGGGAATCCTTTTTTGTATCGGGGCTGAGCAATGGACTGAAAAAGGCCGGGGAAGCCCCGGTGGTTATCGACAGCAGCCGAACTGACAAATCCCTGGAACGACTTCGGGCCTATTTCAACACCCGTGGATACTTCAACAATACGGGTACTACAAGCGTGGATACCACGGGAAACCAGCGCGCGGCGGTTCGCTACGACATCGACCTGGGAAAGCCCTACCTGGTGGACTCCCTTTTCAGGGATATCGCCTCCCCCCAAATAGATTCCCTCTACCTGCTCCACAAGGATGCCTCCCTGGTTCGGGAAGGGGATCAGTTCGACCTGCAACTCTTCACGGCCGAACGGGAACGACTGACCGATATCTTCAGGAACTCCGGGATCTGGAACTTCCAGGAAAGCTCGATCACCTATGACATCCTGCGGGACACCCTCATAAGCCGCGATGACCAGCTAATGGAGGTGGAACTGAATATTGACAACCCGCGCAGCCGTGGGAATGCCGAACAGGCAGCCCCCTATCGGGTCCACCGCGTCGATTCGGTAAACATCTTTGCCGACCACTCCATAGGCGACCGCCCAGAAGATTTGCAATCGGTCCGTTACGGGGAAGTCACCGTGTATTACAGGGACAAGCTCCGTTACAAACCCAAGGCCCTGGCCAATGCCATCTTCCTGAAAAAAGGGAACATCTACCGCGAGATCGACCGGATCCGCACCTACCGCCAGATCAACAACCTGAACACCTTCCGGTATCCCAACATCGAACTCATCGACGAAGGGGAGGACCTGCTGACGACCAACATTTACCTCTCCGCCCGTCCGCGGAACTCCCTGGCCCTGGACCTGGATGTGACCCATTCAAACATCCAGCGCCTGGGGATCGGATTGGGGGCCGCCCTGATCAAGCGGAACGTTTTCAGGGGGGCGGAGACCCTCAGCCTCTCCACCCGTGGGTCCTTCGGCCTGCTCAGCGACGAATCGAAGGAGGACTTCTTCTCGGAGATCACCGCAGACATCAACCTTACCTTTCCCAGGATCTGGTTGGTTCCCGTGCTGAGTTCCCAGAAGATCATCCCCTATTACATGCTGCCCCAGACCCGGGTTTCGCTGGGTACGAGTTTCCAGAAGAACATCGGGCTGGACAAGCAGACCTTCAATAACATCCTGGCCTACAGCTGGACCCCCAACATCTCCTCCAAGAATATTTTCGAGCTGCTGAACATCCAGTTTGTACGCAACCTGAACCCGGAAAACTTCTTCAATGTCTACCAGAGTACCTACGACCGCCTGGATGACGTTGCCGATGACCCGCAATTTGAGAACAACCCGGACCTGGCGGATTTTTACGAACCTACCGGCGACCCGGACAACCCCCTTCGCCTTTCCATTCCCGACGGGACCACCGGGTTTACGGATGCCATCTTAACAGGGGACCTGGTGCCTGAGGACTCGGATGAATACACCGAGGTGTTCCGGGTGGAGGAGCGCAGGCAGCGGCTGACCGAAAACAACCTGATTTTCGCCAGCAATTACACCTTTACCGAGAACAACAAGACGGATATCAGCGACAACAGCTTCCACCAGTTCCGGTGGAAGATCGAAAGCGCGGGAAACCTCCTCTCTGCAGTCTCGGCCGTTATCCCGTTTGACGAGAATGACAATGGACAGGGCCTCGTTTTTGGGGTCCCCTACTCCCAGTACATCAAATCTGAGCTGGAATACATCAAGCACTGGGAACTGACCACCACGGATGTGCTCGCTTTCCGATCCTTTGTCGGCCTGGCCGTACCCTACGGAAATTCAGACAACATCCCGTTTTTGAGGAGTTACTTTGCAGGTGGGTCCAACGACAACCGGGCCTGGTTCCCGTATTCCCTGGGGCCGGGTAGTACAGACAACCCCAACGACTTCAACGAGGCGAACTTCAAACTCGCCTTCAACCTGGAATACCGTTTCCCGATTTTCGGGGACTTCCGGGGTGCCTTTTTCGCAGATCTGGGGAATATCTGGAACGTATGGGACAGCGAAACGGACCCGGATGCAACCTTTAGCGGGTTTAGTTCCCTGAAGGACATCGCCCTGGGCAGTGGCTTTGGGCTGCGGTATGACTTTTCGTTCTTTGTCTTCCGGGCAGACGTTGGATTCAAGACCTACAACCCGGCAGAAATCCCTTCCAAAAGATGGTTCCGGGACTACAACTTTGCCAACGCCGTCCTCCAGATTGGCATCAATTATCCCTTTTAAGATGGATTATTTATTACTTTTGCTACCTAGTAACAACAACTCAAAAAGACCTGACCTATGGCCCATTCAATCAAACCCGGCGTAGCCACCGGGGATGAAGTACAGGAAATCTTCAAATACGCCAAACAACACGGGTTTGCCCTCCCTGCCGTGAATGTGATCGGTTCGGACAGCATCAACGGGGTCCTGGAAACGGCCGCCTCCCTGAAGGCCCCCGTAATCATCCAATTCTCAAACGGGGGTGCCCAGTTCAATGCCGGAAAGGGCCTTTCAAACGACGGGCAACAGGCAGCCATCCTGGGAGCCATCGCCGGGGCCAAACACGTACACCAACTCGCCGAAGCCTACGGGGCCACGGTCATCCTGCATACGGACCACTGTGCCAAAAAACTCCTGCCCTGGATCGACGGGTTGCTGGATGCCAGCGAGGCCCACTACAGGGAACACGGAAAATCCCTTTTCAGTTCCCATATGATCGATTTATCCGAGGAACCCCTGGAAGAAAACATCGCTATTTGCAAAGGGTACCTGGAGCGCATGCATAAAATGGACATGACCCTGGAAATCGAACTGGGGATTACCGGTGGTGAAGAAGACGGGGTAGACAATACCGATGTGGACGACTCCAAGCTCTACACCCAGCCCGAGGAGGTGGCATATGCCTATGAGGAGCTCTCCAAAGTGAGCCACCGGTTCACCATTGCGGCAGCTTTTGGAAATGTCCACGGGGTGTATAAACCCGGGAATGTGAAACTCACCCCCAAAATCCTGAAAAACTCCCAGGAATACGTCAGTGAAAAATACGGCCTGGAAAAAAACCACATTGATTTTGTATTTCACGGAGGTTCCGGTTCTACCCTGGAAGAGATCCGGGAGGCGATCGGCTATGGCGTTATCAAGATGAATATCGATACGGACCTGCAGTACGCCTTTATGGCCGGGGTTCGCGACTACATCCAATCCAAAAAGGACTACCTGCAGTCGCAGATCGGAAACCCGGATGGAGCAGACCAGCCCAACAAGAAATTTTACGACCCGAGAGTTTGGCTGCGGGAAGGGGAAAAGAGTTTTGTACAACGCCTGACCCGTGCCTTTGAAGACCTTAACAATGTAAACACCTTGTAATTTGGAAGGTACAGACGAATCTCAAAAAGACGAACATATGTCATCCTGGTTTCGCAGAAAAGAAAAGGGAATTCAAACCTCTACCGAGGAGAAGAAAGACACTCCCAAGGGGCTCTGGTACAAATCTCCCACCGGAAAGATCGTTGAATCCGAGGAACTGGCCCAGAATTTCTGGGTAAGCCCGGAGGACGACTACCATGTGCGGATCGGGAGCAAGGAATACTTTCAGATCCTCTTTGACAACAACGAATTCAAGGAGCTGGATGCCAATCTCAGTTCCAGGGACCCTTTAAAATTTGAGGACACCAAGAAATACGCGGACCGGCTAAAGCAGGCCGAAAATAAAACAGGGCTGAAGGATGCCGTTCGTACGGCCGTGGGCAAATCCATGGGTAAGGACCTGGTGATCGCCTGTATGGATTTTTCATTTATCGGCGGCTCCATGGGAAGCGTGGTCGGTGAGAAAATCGCAAGGGCCATCGATTACAGCATCAAAAAGAAGCTCCCTTTTGTGATGATCTCCAAATCTGGGGGGGCCCGGATGATGGAAGCCGCCCTTTCCCTGATGCAGCTGGCAAAGACCTCTTCCAAGCTCGCGCAGCTTGCCGAGGCCCAGCTGCCCTACATTTCCCTATGCACGGATCCGACTACCGGGGGGACCACGGCCTCTTATGCCATGCTCGGGGACATCAACATAGCCGAACCCGGGGCCCTGATCGGGTTTGCCGGCCCGCGGGTCGTAAAGGAGGCAACCGGAAAGGACCTGCCGGAAGGTTTCCAGACCGCCGAATTCGTGCTGGAACACGGTTTCCTGGATTTCATCGTCCACCGCAGGGACCTGAAGAAGCAGATCAACCTCTACCTGGACCTGGTACAGAACCACCCCGTACGCAGGGAGGCGGCGTCCAGAAATTAATTCGGGTCAGCCCCTCTATTGGGAAATAATTCCTATCTTTGCAGCCTGATTGAAAATCAATCGGATACATAAAAATCATTTACAACAATATTGGCATGTATTTAACGAAAGAAATTAAGGCCGAGATTTTTAAGAATTACGGCGGTTCAGAAACAAACACCGGATCCACGGAGGGGCAGATCGCCCTGTTCACGCATCGGATCAACCATTTGACAAAACACCTTAAAGAGAACCAGAAAGACTTCAACACCGAGCGTTCCCTCGTAAAACTCGTGGGTAAACGCAGGAGCCTGCTGGATTACCTCAAGAAAAAGGATATTGAAAAATACCGAAGCCTTATCAAAGAGCTGAATATTCGGAAATAACCGTAACAGGGGGGCTCGGCTCCCCTGTTTCTATTTTTGTCCGGCTGTGCCGGGCACCGCTTAAAGTCCTTAGCCACTAAGGCAACATAAAAAGCTTACTTCCGGTTTTTCATTGGTCGACCTTCACAACAACACAACAACAGACCATTGTTTAACGAGCCTGCTCCGGCAGGACTAATTTCATTGTATGATTCCAAAGACTTTTAAAGAGGTCATCGACCTCGGTGACGGTAGGGAGATTTCTATCGAAACCGGAAAACTGGCCAAACAGGCCCACGGTTCCGTCGTGGTACAATCCGGCAAATGCATGTTGCTGTGTACCGTCGTATCGAATTACAAACCCAGCGATGTGGATTTCTTACCCCTCACGGTAGACTACCGGGAGAAATTTGCAGCTTCCGGACGGTATCCGGGAGGCTTTTTCAAACGGGAGGCACGCCCAAGCAACGGGGAAATCCTGACCATGCGCCTGGTAGACCGGGTACTGCGCCCGCTCTTCCCCAAGGATTACCACTGTGAGACCCAGGTCATGATACAGCTGATGTCCCACGACGAGGATGTCATGCCCGATGCCATGGCGGGCCTTGCTGCTTCGGCAGCCATCCAACTCTCCGACTTTCCCTTCGAATGCGCCATTTCTGAAGTACGCGTCGGACGGGTAGACGGTTCCTTTGTCATCAACCCCACCCGGGCACAGCTCGAAGAATCCGACATCGATATGATCGTCGGGGCGTCGGAAGATTCCGTCATGATGGTGGAAGGAGAAATGGGAGAAATCTCAGAAGAGGAAATGGTGGAAGCCATCCGTTTTGCCCACGATGCCATCAAGGTACAGTGCGCCGCCCAGATACGCCTGGCGGAAGCCTTCGGCAAGAAGGAAGTGCGTCAGTACGAGCAGGCACAGGAAAACGAGGACCTGGCCAAGAAGGTGTACGACATGGCCTATGACAAGGTATACGACATTGCCAGGAGCGGTTCCTCCAAGCAGGAACGCAGCGAGGCCTTCGCCTCGGTAAAGGAAGAAATAATCGCCTCCTTCAGTGAGGAGGAGCAGGAGGAATTTGGGGACTTGATCTCCAAGTACTTCAACAAGGCAGAAAAAGAAGCTATACGAAACCTGGTCCTGGATGAAGGACTCCGCCTCGACGGCCGGAAGACAGACGAGATCCGTCCCATCTGGTGTGAAGTGGAATACCTTCCCTCCACCCACGGTTCTGCCATCTTTACGCGGGGTGAAACCCAGGCCCTGGCCACGGTCACCCTCGGGACTTCCAGGGATTCCAACATAATCGATATGCCTTCCTACGAAGGGGAGGAAACCTTCTACCTCCACTACAACTTCCCGCCCTTCTGTACCGGGGAGGCGCGTCCGATCCGCGGGACATCCCGGCGGGAAATCGGGCACGGAAACCTGGCCCAGCGGGCACTGAAGGGGATGATCCCCGGAGACTGGCCCTATACCATCCGTGTGGTTTCAGAGGTGCTGGAAAGCAACGGGTCGTCTTCCATGGCTACTGTCTGTGCCGGAACCATGGCGCTTATGGATGCCGGGGTCACCATTGAGAGGCCCGTTTCCGGGATTGCCATGGGGTTGATCACGGATTCAGAATCCGGGAAGTACGCGGTCCTGTCCGATATCCTCGGAGATGAAGACCACCTGGGCGATATGGACTTTAAGGTAACGGGTACCGAAGCGGGCATTACTGCCTGCCAGATGGACATCAAGGTAAAAGGGTTGTCGTATGAGATCCTGGTGAAAGCCCTGAAACAGGCCCGGGATGGTCGGATGCACATCCTGGAAAAACTCACAGAAACCATCCCTGCCCCGAACCCGGATGTAAAACCGCATGCGCCGAAGATGGTCAATGCCACGATTGCCAACGAGTATATCGGAGCACTGATCGGGCCTGGCGGAAAAGTCATTCAGGAGCTTCAGAAAGAAACCGGTACGACGATCGTAATCAACGAGGACCCCGTAACCGGGGATGGCCTGGTTGAGATCATGGGAACCGACCAGGAAGGGATTGACAAGGTCCTCCAGAAAATAGACTCCATCACCTTTAAACCTGAAGAGGGAAGTGTCTATGAGGTAAAGGTTATCAAAATCCTCGATTTTGGAGCCGTTGTGGAATATCTGGAAGCCCCCGGAAACGAGGTGCTCCTGCATATTTCGGAACTGGACTGGAACCGCACGGACAAGGTGACCGATGTCGTTCAGATGGAGGAGGTCTTTGATGTGAAGTATCTGGGCATCGACCCGCGCACCAAAAAGGACAAAGTATCGCGCAAGGCCCTGATCCCGAAACCCGAAGGGTACCGGGAGCGGCCTCCGAGAAGGCGTGAAGGAGGCGGAAACCGCGACCGCGACCGCGACCGCAGCCGGAACCGTCCGCATCGCTCACGTTCCTGATATCGGACGCAGTTAAAAGAAAACCCCTGGATTCAGGGGTTTTTTTTATGCATTTTAGCGAAAAAGTAAACTTTTTGTAATCCCCGTGTAACTTTTTGCGGATTTGTTACGTATAACTAAACGCAGTA
>JAWWDW010000017.1:0-12733 GCA_033719735.1 Robiginitalea sp.
AGGAAGGAGCGGGGCGCCCTGAAGCTCGCCAGGTTCAAGTTGCGGGATGCGGAATTCGAGCGTGACAACGCGCTGGTAAGTATCCGGAATAAGGTCCAGGCGATCTATAACGAACTGGATTCCTTTGACAGGCAGAATGAGCTGATCAATGGCATCGTGGTGGATTACGACCGCCTCCTCAGGGCTGAAGAGCGCAAATTCAGTTTTGGGGAAAGCTCCCTCTTCCTGATCAATTCCAGGGAGCGTTCCCTGATCGATGCCCGTCTGAAGTCCAATGAAGTTCAGAACAAATACCTGATGACAAAGGCAAAACTGTTCCGTGCCCTGGCCATAAACCCGGCACTGGAACCGGGATTGAATTAAAGCCACCTATGTGAAAGGAATTTCAGCTCAGTTTTCATCCACCGTCTACAAGGATTTCTTCTTCATCGTAAGCGGGATCTTTGCTGCCGCTTTCGGACTCGAGAGTTTTCTGCTCCCAAATCGCTTTATCGACGGGGGTGCCACGGGGATCTCCCTGCTGATAACAGAGGTGCTGGATACTCCGATCTACCTGATGCTTATCCTGGTGAACCTGCCTTTTTTATTCCTGGGCTTCCAGGTAATTGGAAAGGGGTTTGCACTAAAGGCAAGCGCTGCTATTATGGGCCTGTCTTTGGTGCTCTTCCTGTTTGAGTTTCCCGAGGTGACACAGGATCGTTTACTGGTCGCCGTTTTTGGCGGATTTTTCCTGGGGGCAGGTATCGGCCTGTCCATTCGCGGTGGTGCGGTGCTCGACGGGACGGAAGTACTCGCAATCTACCTGAGCCGGAAGGTAGGCCTGAAGATTGGGGATATCATCATTTTGATCAACGTGGTCATTTTCCTTATGGCTGCCTATTTCCTCTCCATAGAAGCCTCGTTGTATTCCATGCTCACCTACCTGGCTGCTTCCCGGACACTTGATTTTATCGTAGATGGGATAGAAGAATATACGGGAGTCACCATCATTTCAGCGGAAAGTGAGCGCATCCGGCAGATGATAACCGATACGATGGGCAGGGGGCTGACCCTTTTTCCAGCCACCGGGGGATATGTGGATAACGGCCGACAGGCCGAGTATCAGGTCGTATATACCGTGATTACCAGACTCGAAATCAGTAAGCTCTATCGGGAGCTGGACAAAATTGATCCCGGGGCCTTTGTGGTCATGAGCAGCATCAATGACACCCGGGGGGGCATGATAAAGAAACAAATGGTCTGACTGTAAGGAACCAAAAGCCCGGACTACTAAGCAGGAAGCCCGAATAAAAAAGCATGGCGTCAACACAAACAAAAACGGAAACAGCATCCCTGGTCAGGCAGGCCCTGGAGGACAGCTGGGATTATCCGGGATACCGGGAACTGGTGCGAAAACAGGTAGATGAAGGGCGTACCTCCGGGCTGAACCAGTCCGAGGCCTATGTGTACTACACCCTGCTCAACCATAAGAGGATGCGGCGCTGGGAAAAGAAAACGGCCCTTCCCGAAAACCTCAAAACAGCCCTGTCGGGGTTGGAGCAACCCTGGATTTGGCTGGTGCTCACAGAAACCTGGTGTGGAGATGCTGCCCCTGTATTGCCTATTATGGATGCCTTTGCTTCCCAAACGGATTCACTGGAGCTTCGGATAGCCCTGAGGGACGAACATCAGGACCTTATGGACCTGTTTTTGACCAACAATGCCCGCTCCATCCCCAAGCTATTGATGGTACGGCCTTCGGATTACAAGGTGGTCGCCAGTTGGGGGCCCCGCCCAGAGGAGGCCGCACAAATGGTAGCAGCGTATCGGGAGGAGCACGGCAAACTCACTGAGGAGTTGCGAACGTCCCTTCAAAAATGGTATAATGCCGACAGGGGGGAAAGCATCATCCGGGAACTCTCCGAATTACTTGCTCTGGAATAGATAGGTAATCGTACCCTTCTGCTGGGTTCGTTCCGAAGTACTGAAGCGCGCTTTGAGGGCGTATGCAATGGCGTTTTCCACAAGACAGCCATTGCTCGTCCCGGAACTCCTCTCGTTAAAGCTGGCATCCGTTACAAAACCCCGGTCATCCACCTCGATGTTGATAACGACTTTGCCCCCTTCAATGCAGGTGTAGATGGGGGGAGGCAGGTCATAGGCGTTCCGGTCCACCAGGGAGTAGCTGATGGAGGTCTGCCGATCCTTCAGGTAATTTGTGTATTCCTTCTTTTCGGCCTCTTTTTCGCCCAGGGATTCTTTTCGTTCCTCCCGCATTCTGGAGAGTTGGCGCAGGGAATTCACAAATTCATCCGAGGACAGTTCCTCCGTGGGCTCCGTACCCTCCATGGCCTCACGTTCTGCCATGATTTCCTCGAGGGTCTTCAGGGGCTCGGGATTGCCATATTGCGGTTTGGCGGTTTCATTCAGGGCCATGTGGGATTTGATCGGATCGTTTTCCGCCTGCTGCTGCTCCTCCAGTTCCTCGAGCATGGCTTCCAGTTCCTCGTCGGCCAGGCTCATTTCAATGACGTATTCCTCTTCCATCCGGGCACCCAGGCGGATGTTGAACAGGGTCAACACCACGATGCCCAAAGAGAAAAAGGTAATGAGAAACGCTAACTGGCTTCGGGTCAAATTCATAAACCTATAACCGCTTTTTTCTGATTTTATTTTGTTTTTGAACTCCCTTTCCAATCCGGGAAGTCTATATTTCAAAGCCCGATTCCCGGAATAAATCCCTGAACTCATCGGGGCTCACTGCTTTATTTACGTGGTAAGGCCCTATTTTGGTTCTTTTCAACACAGAGAGATAGGCTCCGCAATCCAAAGCCCGGCCAAAGTCATGGGCCAGGGAACGGATGTAGGTCCCCTTGCTGCAACGCACCCTGAAATCCACTTCCGGGACGGCAATCCGGGTCAGTTCAAATTCCGATATGTGGACCTTCCGGGTCGGGACCTCCACCGCTTTTCCCTCCCGGGCGTACTGGTAGAGCCGTTTCCCGTCTTTTTTGATGGCTGAAAACACCGGCGGTTTTTGCAGGACGTCCCCCAGGAACTGCCCCGCAGCTTCCTGTATTGCGGATTCGGTCAGGTGCCCGGTGGGGTAGGTGGCATCCACGGAGGTTTCCAGGTCGTAGGAAGGCGTGGTGGCCCCGAGGTGAAAGGTGCCCGTGTATTCCTTTTCCATCCCCTGAAGTTCAGGGATCTTTTTGGTGCTCTTCCCCGTGCAGATCAGCAAAAGGCCGGTGGCCAGGGGGTCCAGGGTACCAGCGTGCCCGACTTTTATTTTTTTAAGCGAAAAGGCTTTTCTCAGGGTCCATTTAACCGAGTTGAGCGCCTGGAAGGAGGACCACCTGTACGGCTTGTCTATGAGCAGAATTTGTCCGTCGAGAAAGGATTCTTTGCTGAGTTCCAAACGAATTGGGTTTTCCGGTCCGGGTCAGAGCCACCACCCGCTGGCAATGGCAATACATCCAACCACAAAACAATATACGGCAAAAAAAGTGAGCTTGCTGTTTCGCACCAGTCGGATCATCCAGGTACATGCCAGCAATCCGGCCACAAAGGCAGCTATAAACCCGGCCCCCAGGGCTGTAATGTTTTCACTTTGGAAGTTGAGCTCCCCACCCATGAAATCCTTGGCGATTTTGCCCAGAATCAGGGGAACCACCATCAGGAACGAGAATCGGGCGGCTTTCCGTTTGTCAATCCCAAGCAGCACGGAAGTGGCAATGGTAGCCCCGCTCCGTGAGATTCCCGGGAGCATGGCAACCGCCTGGGCGATGCCAATGACAAAAGCATTTCCGAACGATACATTTTTATGGGTGTTTTCCGCCCGGTCTGCCAGAAAGAGCAACAGTGCCGTGACCAGGAGCATGCTTCCCACCAGGACGATATTGCCACTGAAGAATTGTTCCAGTTCGGCTTCAAAGTAAAGACCGATGAGGGCCGCGGGAACCATTGAAAGGATGATTTTGAGGGAAAACCGGAGCTCTTCATTGTCCTTGAACGCAAACAGGCCCGAGAGGATCTCCCAGACATCCTTCCTGTAGACCACCAGGGTACTGAGGGCCGTGGCAAAATGGAGTACCACGGTAAACATCAGGCTTTCTTCGGGTACGGAGGTGTCCCCCAACAACACTTTGCCCAGTTCCAGGTGGCCGCTGGAGGAAACTGGCAGAAATTCTGTCAGTCCCTGGACAATGCCCAAAATAATAGCGTCTGTGATTTCCAATTAGGGAGATTTCTTCTTGCCGGGGTTGGCCAGGATGGCATAAACATGGAGGCCCAGGCCGATCAATACCAGGGTCGGGGCCAGCCGTATCCTGCGAAAGCTGTAGATTTCCTCACTGAATACATTCGGGTCATCACTCCCCCCTCCTGCCATCAGGATGTATCCGAGGGCAATACACGCGATCCCCGCGAACATCCAAAGGTAATTTTTCCGCTGGAAGATAAATTCCTGGGTGGGTTTCTTCGGTGCCGGACCTTTTTTCTTCTTGCTCATGCTGCAAATTTAATAATATAAATCATCTGTGCGCAGGTTCAAAAAGCGCTGTGTGGCGAAGTACGTGCTTACCAGGGAGATAAGGCCCCCTGCGATAAAAACGCCCCCGAAAACAAGGATGAGTTGTGTCACGTCCTCCAGCAGGCCGAGCTGGGGGAAGTTTTGGTCGAGGTAGGTTAGCAGACCTGCCAGTGCAATGAGGGCCAGCAGGGCACCGAGCATCCCCAGTTTGATGTTGGTCCAGATGAAGGGCTTCCGGATAAAGGATTTTGTGGCACCAACCATCTGCATGGTCTTGATAATAAACCTTTTGGAATAGATGGACAAACGGATAGAACTGTTGATCAGCAACACGGCAATCAGCGTGAATACGGCCGAGGCAACCAGGATACCCAGCCCTACCCTGCGTACATTTTCGGTGAGCAGGTTCAGGGTGGGCCGGTCGTAGCTGACTTCCTCCACAAAACTATGGGAACCGATGTCCCGGGCGATGGAGTCCACCTGTACGGTACTTACATAAGCGGCATTCAGGTTGACATCGATGGAATTTTTCAACGGGTTGTAACCCAGGAATTCCATGAAATCCTCCCCGATGTCTTCGCTGTGTTCCTCGGCAGCTTTTTCCTTGGATACAAATACGGCGGATTTCGTGTAATCTGCCATGACCAGGCTTTTCTGCAGCTGGCTGATTTCCACATCCTTTGCCGAGTCTTTCAGGAAGACCGAAAGGGTGATCTCTTCCTTGAAATGATCTGCGAGCTTCCGCGTATTCAGCACCAAAAGGCCCAGGACTCCCAAAAGGAACAGGACCAGCGCAATGCTCAGGGTTACGGAGAAATAGGAGGAAATTAGTTTTCGCCTTTGGTAGCGTTCAAATGATTTACTCATAGCTGCACTAAGGATATGTAAAAATAGGAAAGTAAATGGATTCCCCTTATTTTTGGGCAGAATTAACCGCGGGGGCCTCCTGCCCCGGTCTTTTACCCAGAAACATGCACTACGATTTCAGGAAAATAGAGTCCCGGTGGCAAAAATACTGGGCTGAGAACAAGACATTCCGGGCTGACTTTCCTTCCGACAAACCCAAGTTCTATGTGCTGGACATGTTTCCCTATCCGTCCGGGGCAGGCCTGCACGTTGGGCATCCCCTTGGCTATATCGCCAGCGATATCTATGCCCGATTCAAGAGGCATCAGGGATTCAACGTATTGCATCCGATGGGGTATGATTCCTTTGGGCTCCCTGCAGAGCAATATGCCATACAAACGGGCCAGCATCCCGCCATTACTACCGAAGCCAATATAAAAAGGTACCGGGAACAACTGGATCAACTGGGGTTCTCCTTTGACTGGGACCGCGAAGTAAGGACCTCGGAACCCGACTATTACCACTGGACGCAGTGGATCTTCATGCAGTTGTTCAATTCCTGGTACAATAGGAAGACCGATAAGGCTGAACCTATCGGCACCCTGATCATAGCTTTTGAAAAAGGGGGTAACCTGGAGGTGGAGGCGGCTTGCGATGAGGATACCCCCCGGTTTGGTCCCGAAGAGTGGAGATCCTTCTCGGAGCCGGAAAAAGAGCGGTTGCTCCTGAAGTACCGCCTTACCTACCTGGCTGATACAGAGGTCAACTGGTGCCCGGAACTCGGGACAGTGCTGGCCAACGATGAGATTGTGAACGGGGTTTCTGAAAGGGGTGGCCACCCGGTCATCCGGAAGAAAATGACCCAGTGGAGCATGCGGATCACGGCCTATGCCCAGCGCCTGTTGGACGGCCTCGAAAGTATAGACTGGCCGCAACCCTTAAAGGATGCCCAGAAAAACTGGATTGGCAGGTCGGTAGGGGCTTCTGTCGTATTCCATACACAGGCTTCGGAGCACCAGCCGGAATCCTTTCCCATCGAGGTGTTTACCACCCGGCCGGATACGATTTTCGGGGTTAGTTTTATGACCCTTGCGCCCGAGCACGACCTGGTCCTGAAGATCACGAGTCCGGAGCATCAAAAGGAGGTCGAGGCCTATATAGAGGCTACTTCCCGTCGTTCAGAGCGCGACCGGATGGCGGACGTAAAAAGGATTACCGGGGCCTTTACCGGGGCCTATGCCGAGCACCCCTTTACGGGAGAAGCGGTCCCGATCTGGATCGGGGATTACGTACTGGCAGGTTATGGGACAGGAGCCGTTATGTCGGTTCCCTGCGGGGATCAGCGCGACTACGATTTTGCAAAGCATTTCGGGATTCCCATCCCCAATATTTTTGAAGGGGTTTCCGTGGAAGAGGAGGCCTTTGAAGACAAGGGGTCGGCCGTGATTGCAAACTCGGACTTTATCACGGGATTGAACCAGAAAGAAGCGAGTAGAAAGGTCATCGAAGCCCTTGAGGCCAAGGGTCAGGGCAGGGGCAAAGTGAATTATCGACTGCGGGATGCGGTTTTTAGCCGCCAAAGGTACTGGGGAGAACCCTTTCCGGTGTATTACGACGCGGAAGGACTGCCCCGGCTGATCCCGGAGAACTGCCTTCCTCTGACGCTCCCTGAGGTTGAGAAGTACCTCCCAACCGAAACCGGGGAACCACCCCTGGGGAACGCCACCCACTGGGCCTGGGATGCCCAACAGGAGGAAGTGGTTTCCAACGACCGGATCGACCATAAGACGGTCTTTCCCCTGGAACTGAACACCATGCCGGGTTGGGCTGGGAGCTCCCAGTACTTCAACCGCTATATGGACCCGGGTAATCAGCAGGGGCTGGTTTCGGATGAAGCCATCGCCTATTGGCAGGATGTGGATCTGTATATCGGGGGAAGTGAACACGCCACGGGCCACCTTCTGTATTCCCGGTTCTGGCAGAAATTCATGTACGACCGGGGTTGGGTGCCCAGGGAAGAATACGCCAAAAAACTGATCAACCAGGGGATGATCCTGGGAACCAGTGCCATTGTCTACCGCAAAAGCGGCACCAGCCAGTACCTCAGCAAGGGGTTAGTGGGGGATGTACCGGTGGAAGAGATCCGGGTGGATGTGAACCTGGTCAACAATGCAGACGAACTGGATTTGGAAAAACTCCGGGAATGGCAGCCACAGTTCAAAGAGGCGGAATTTATCCTGGAAGACGGCAAATATATCGTCGGCAGGGAAGTGGAAAAGATGTCCAAGCGCTGGTTCAATGTGGTCAACCCGGATCAGGTATGTGAAGAGTACGGGGCAGATTCCCTGCGGTTGTACGAGATGTTCCTTGGGCCCCTGGAGCAATCCAAGCCCTGGAACACAGCCGGTTTGAGTGGGGTTTATGGATTCCTGAAAAAGCTCTGGAAACTCTACCACCAGGGGCCGGACCGCACCTTCGAGGTGCTCGATGCGGAGCCCTCCCGCGAAAACCTGAAAAGCCTGCACAAAACCATCAAGAAGGTCACCGAGGATATTGAAACCTTTTCGTTCAACACCTCCGTTTCCACCTTTATGATCTGTGTAAACGAACTGTCGGCACAAAACTGCCGGGAGCGCAAGGTTCTCGAGCCCCTGGCTGTTCTGATTTCACCCTATGCCCCGCACATCGCGGAGGAGCTATGGTCAAAACTCGGGCATGAGGATTCCATTGCCACTGCACCTTATCCGCACTGGAAAGCGGAATACCTGGTGGAAAGCACCAAGGAGTATCCCGTTTCCTTCAATGGGAAGATGCGGTTTACCATGGAACTTTCCCTGGACCTCAGCAAAGAAGAGGTCGAGGCTGCCGTTTTGGCCAGTGACAGGACAAAACAACAACTTGAAGGGCGCTCCCCGAAAAAGGTCATCGTGGTGCCCGGAAAGATTGTCAATATCGTGGTTTGATGCCCCTGCCTGCATTGGCTGCTTCGCACGTAATCGATTACCAGGGGGTTTACATTGCTTAAGGGATGGATGTGGTGGATGGTTTTGATTCCTTATAGGGCTGCAATTCAATTGCGCGATTGGGGCCCACACACCCCCAATCCTAAACTACCCCCTGATCCCGCAACCTCACATCAGCACACACAACGCACCGCGTTTTTTTCTGAGAAAAACAGTCCTACGTTTTGGGTTCCTCTATAAATTCAGAAGCCAGGCATACACCGGACCTGGTTCCTTTCTTGCGAAATCACTCCTTTTTGAAGCGTATTACAGGCCCTGCCCAGGGAAGTAGTCGATAAATGGCATAAGGCAAAAAATGTAGAATATGCAATACACCCCCATTAAAACAGGGGGTTAAGCATCAAAAAAATACAATTCTATAAACATGCCCCCTGCTTTTTATCGACATTATTTCTTAAAACTGATTTTTTAACACATCTTTAACCCCATCAAAATAAATCAACATGGTCATAGGGATACCAAAGGAAATCAAGAACAATGAAAGCCGGGTGGGCATGACACCTGCCGGGGTTTTGGAATTAACCCATAAAGGGCACTCGGTTTTTGTACAAAGCGGGGCTGGTTTGGGAAGTGGTTTTTCGGACGGGGATTACAAAAAAGTAGGCGCCCGGATTCTGGATACCATCGGGCAGGTCTACGCCATGAGCGAGATGATCGTAAAGGTAAAGGAGCCCATCAAAGAAGAGTACGGGCTGGTGCAAAAGGGACAGGTTATTTTTACCTATTTCCACTTCGCTTCCAGTGAGCGCCTTACCCAGGCCATGGTGGACAGCAAGGCCATATGTATTGCCTATGAAACCGTTGAGGATGCAGACGGCTCCCTGCCCTTGCTGACCCCGATGTCCGAGGTCGCGGGCCGCATGGCCATTCAGCAGGGTGCCAAATACCTCGAAAAGCCCGTCAAGGGTAAAGGGGTGCTCCTTGGGGGGGTGCCCGGGGTTCCACCTGGCCGGGTCCTGGTCCTCGGGGCTGGTACCGTTGGCATACAGGCTGCCAAAATGGCTGCCGGGCTGGGTGCCCATGTGACCATGATGGATGTAAATATGAAGCGCCTGCGGTATGTCAATGACGTAATGCCGCCCCACGTGGTGACGGAGTTTTCCAATGAATACAACATCCGGAAGCACGTAAAGACCCATGACCTCATTGTGGGCGGGGTCCTGATCAAAGGCGCCCGGGCCCCGAAACTGATTACCCGGGACATGCTCAAGACCATGCATCCGGGTGCGGTGATCGTCGATGTGGCTGTGGACCAGGGGGGCTGTGTGGAAACCTCCAGGCCCACCACCCATGAGGATCCGGTTTTTATCATTGACGACGTGGTGCATTACTGTGTGGCCAATATGCCCGGGGCGGTGCCCTATACCTCCACGCTCGCCCTGACCAACGTGACCCTGCCCTATGTCCTCAAGCTCGCGGACCTGGGATGGGAAAAGGCTTGTGCGGAGGATGCTTCCCTTGCGAAAGGCCTGAACATTGTGAAAGGGGAGATTGTGTATGACGAAATCCTCGAGGCGTTTGGCCCCCTGAAGGGGATGATGGCATAACTTTTTCCTGTCAGCTTTTCAGCCTTTTGACCCTTGAATGGTTTTTAGACTGCCTTGGCTAGGTTTTTGTGTCTTTTTCGATACTTTTAAACTTAAAATTCGAAAAGATGACAGGATATTATATCATCATTGGAGCTATTGCGCTGGTCAGCTGGCTGGTCAGTGCCCGCCTGAAGAGTAAATTTCAGCATTACTCAAAGGTCCACCTGCAAAATGGGATGAGCGGGGCGGAGATCGCGGAAAAAATGCTGGCCGATAATGGCATCCGGGATGTGAAGGTGGTCAGCACCCCCGGAATGCTCACCGACCACTACAACCCAAAAAACAAAACCGTAAACCTGAGCGAAGGGGTCTACCATCAACGGAATGCGGCTGCAGCGGCCGTGGCAGCACATGAATGCGGCCATGCCGTCCAACATGCAAAGGCCTATCAATGGCTGACCATGCGCTCCAAACTGGTCCCGGTGGTCAGTGTGACTTCAGGGATGTCCACCTGGCTGGTCTTTGGAGGACTGATCCTGGGCGCAGCGGCCGGCGTGGGACTGGGATACTGGATTGCCGTGGCTGGATTGGCAATGATGGGGATGGCAACCCTTTTTAGTTTTGTCACCCTGCCTGTGGAGTACGATGCCAGTAACCGGGCACTGGCCTGGCTGAAACGAACCGGAATGGTTACTTCCCAGGAATACAAAGGGGCGGAAGACGCGCTTAAATGGGCCGCCCGGACCTATCTGGTGGCAGCCATTGGTGCCCTGGCGACCCTGGTCTACTGGGGATTGCAGGTTTTTGGGGGAAGGGACTAAGCCCCTCAGGCTCATATCTGAATCTGCCGGTCGATCTGCTGATCCAGTGAAATGAAGGTTTCCGTTCGCGAGACACCTTCAATTTGCTGGATCTTTTTGTTTAGAAGGTGCATCAGATGTTCGTTGTCCCTGCAGAGGACTTTGATGAGGATGGACCAGTTCCCGGTGGTGTAATGGCATTCCAGGACTTCGGGGATTTTCTTTAGTTCCCTGACCGCGTAGGGATTGCTCATGGCCTTGTCCAGGTAGATGCCGATGTAGGCAGTGGTGGTATAGCCAAGGGATTTTGGGTTGATGATGAACTTGGACCCCGCCAGCAGGCCTGATTTCTCCAGTTTGCGCAGCCGCTGGTGAATAGCAGCCCCGGAAATCCCGATATTCCTGGCAATCTCGAGGATGGGAGTACGGGCATCGGCCATCAGATATCGCAGGATCTTCTTGTCGATACCGTCGATTTGCACACCCTTTTGGTCTGATTTCATCCCTGAGGTATTTTTCCTAAAGATAGTATAAATCCCATTGGTTAGTTACCCACGGAATCGGGGTTGTATCCCAGGTAGGGGACCTCGTATTCCCGGAATTGGATTCCGTGGTCTTTCAGCGAATTCAGCACAGGGTTGTAAATTTCTTTGCGGATGGGGATCTGTACGCCGGGCTCTTTGATCCGCCCGTTGAGGATCAGCAGGGTGGCAATGGCCACCGGCAGGCCTACCGTCTTGGCCATGGCCGTATGCCTGGCGGATTCTCCGACCACCACCATATTGGCATCGAGCTGGTACCGTTTTTCATCGAGCTCATAACCGAATTTGTGATACATGACAATCATGTCCCGGTCCTGTGGTCCAAGCGTCCAGCTCTGCTGCAGGATTTCCTGCAGGATTTGGGCCGGGGTCCCATTTTCCGTACGGATCTTCCGGTCGGCATCAAAAAGGTGTAATTCCTGCAGTTTTCCCCAAAGGATATCATCCTGGTCTATCTTCAGGTAATGCCTGAGCTTCAGTTCCACAGAATCGGTGGGTGAGTAGGGGAGGAAGAGGTTCGTAAAGTCCCGGAAAGACATCCCCCTGGAGTTTTCAATGTGGTAGGTGTCATCGGTCATCCCCAATTGCACGAAGATATTCCAGCCTCGTGAGAAGCCAACCCTTCGCATGGTGCCCCTGTAAAGGGTCAGGGCATGCTGAAGGCCGTATGCCTCCCGGTAGCGCAGGGAATCCCGGTTTGCATAGGCTTCAAAGGTTCCGTACCCCTTGATTTCAAGGAACTCGGTGCGCCTGAAAAGCTTGTGGTAGGGAATGTACTTATAGGTGCCTTCCTGAATGAATTTGGCAGCACCACCCTGGCCGGCTACTACCACGTTTCTGGGGTTCCAGGTGAATTTGTAGTTCCAGAGGTTGGTGTCGCTTTCGGGAGACAGCAATCCCCCGGTAAAGGATTCAAAGAGCAGCATTTTCCCCCCTGAAGCTTTGATCCGGTCGATAACCTCCATGGCGCTCATGTGGTCAATGCCCGGGTCCAGGCCAATTTCATTCATAAATACCAGACCTTTGGCCCGCACTTCCGGGTCCAGTTTTCGCATCCCATCGCTCACATAGGAAGCGGTGACCAGGTTCTTACCGAATTCCAGGCAATCCCGTGCAATATCCTGGTGCATGTGGGCCGGGAGCATGGAAACCACGATGTCTGCCTGTTTCACCCGGGCCTTCCGGTTCGCTACATCGGTGATGTCCAGGGGGATTACCTCGGTGTTGGGATGCCTGTGGAGCACTTCGGGAACCCCGGTGGGGTTTTTGTCCCCTATGATGATGCTAAGGTCTTCTGCTTCGGAATGCTCCAGGAAATAATCCAACAGGTATGAGGTGGATTTGCCGGCTCCAACGACCAGGATGCTTCGGGACATAGCGGTATGGATGAAGTTAGGATTACGGCATACGAAGGTATCAAAATGTTACATTTGCAAGAAAATATGTTCCCGGAGTTATGAACAAAACAATTTTAGCCACAGGA
>JAWWDW010000018.1:0-12156 GCA_033719735.1 Robiginitalea sp.
CTATGGGAGCATCGCGCATAAAGGGTACCGTTGGTGTTTGTAAAAATAAAAAAACCGCCCGGTAAAAGGCGGTTTGTGTTTCTGTTCCGGTCTGGATTTAGAACCCGAGTTCCTGTTTTACATCCGGGAGCAGGTCCTTGCCCTTGGCGACGATTACCCCGGCTCCTGGGCTGGCATCCACCACATAATCATACCCCTGGGCAGCTGCCACCTTTTCGATGGCATCCTTGGCCTTCTTGGAAATGGGCTCAAACAACTCTGATTGCTTTTTGGCCAGTTCCTGCTGGGCTGCCTGCTGGGCCTCCCCGATATTCCGCTCAAACCCCTGCAATTCCAAAGCCCGTTTCTGGTTCTCTTCCTGAGACATTGCACTGGCTTCGTTGTTGTATTGGGTGAGTTTGTTCTTCAATTCGTCAAGCGAACTCTGAATGTCAGCGCGGTAGGTTTCCTCCAGTTTTTTGAGTTCTGCCTGGGCAGCCTTCATCTCCGGCATTTGCGATAAAAGCTCTGTCACATTGATATGAGCGATTTTGCTCTGAGCCTGGACAAAGCTCGTGGCGGCAATAAACAAAACGACTGCTACAGCTACCTTTTTAAATTGTTTCATGATCTGTAATTTACTAATTGATGTTACTATTTATTGATATCTCTAGTTAGTTAACGGTATCCTTCTTTTTTTCAGTGGCATTTTTGCGCTCCTCTTCTCTGGCCTTTCGGCGGGCTTCGCGTTCCTCCAGCAATTTCTTCCTCCTCGCTTCATAGGCCTTTCGGCGTTCTTCCCGGAGTTTCAGCTGTTCCGCCCGCTTGTCGTCGGCGGCCTGGGTCCGGGCCGCAGCGGCCTCTTCGGACCTTTGCTGTCGTTCCAGCACCCCTGCTGAAACCGGCTCTTCCACTTCTTCCCCTTCAAATGCGTCGAGGCGATTTTCCCTCGATTTCCTGGGGGCACTTACCCGGCGCGTGCGGGCAATTCCCCTGAGCACCAGGTCACTGATATCGTGCCTTTTTTCGGAGTACAACATTACGACATCCGCAGATTTATCGAAAATAAAATCATACTTTTTGTTCGCTCCTATTTTCTGTACCTCATCGAAAACCTGATCCTGTATAGGTTGGATGAGGCGTTGTTTCTGCAGGACCAGGTCCCCCCTCGGGCCAAAACGGTCCTGCTGGTAATCCAGGAGTTCCTTTTCCAGGATGGCAATCTCCTCTTCCCGTTCGGAAATCAGCTCATCGGTGAGCAAGACCCTCTCGGCTTCCAGATCCTGCTTTAGCCCGTCTATCCGCCGCTGGCGCTCCTCCATTTCACCTTTCCACTGCACCACGCGCGTTTCCAGCTGCTGACTGGCTTCCCGGTACTCCTCCACATTTTCAAGAATGTACTCCATATCCACATACCCGATGCGGACACTCCGCTGGGCGATCGCCATTCCCGCAAGGAGAAAGGTGAACAGGGTCACTCTTAGTCTATGTCTCATCACAGAACAATTTTATCATAGAAAATATCGTGCCAAAATTAGTATTTCTTTTAAAATGAACTACTTAACATTCCGGCATACTGTGTAAACGAGCAATGCATCAGAATTGTTGCCCAATGATGAAGTGTGTTTGCCATCCGCTGGGTCCCGTACCTACAGAGCTGGGCCTGAGGTCCTCATCGAAGCCATATCCAAAGTCGATCCCCAGCAAGCCGAAAGCAGGCATGAAAATGCGCAGCCCAACCCCGGCAGACCTTCGTAAATCAAACGGGTTCCATTCCTGAAAATTGTTGAAGGAGTTTCCGGCTTCCAAAAAGGTCAGTGCATAGATGGAAGCTGTTGGTTTCAGGGTGAGCGGATAGCGCAACTCCAGGGAATACTTGTTATACACGATCCCCCCTTCCTGCTGCTGGGTGATCGGGTCTACGGGCGTCAGGGAATTGTTTTCATATCCCCTCAGCTGTATCACCTCCCTGCCGTCCAGGGTAAAGTTCCGGCCAAGGCCATCCCCGCCGAGGAAAAAGCGTTCGAAAGGCACTTTTCCCACATCCGGGTTATAGGATCCGAGGAAACCGAATTCGACGTTGGTCCTCAGCACCAGCTTATCCACCACCGTGGTGTACCAGTCCGCCTTGAATTTGATCTTGTAGTATTCCAGCCACCGGAATCGCTCCTGGTCCACGGCCTCGAGCTCCGCCTGTTCGGCCGGGGTCAGTGGCCGTTCCGTGGCGAGGGTTTCCAGTTCTTCGCTCCGTGCCTTCAGGGACGCATAGTCCTTGTTGTTAAACAGGGAATAGGGAGGCGTAAATTTTCCGGTAAGCTCAAAAACACTTCCCCTCAGCGGATAGATTAGCCCGGGTCCTGCGGAACTCCTTGAAATACCGATGGTATAGGCAAGGCTGTTGGAAGTACCATTCCCGAAATTGAACAGCCCGGTTCGGTGGTTCTTGAAATCATAAAACTGGTAGCTCAGCGCATGGGATATGGTGAAATAATCATCCGGCCACTGTACCCGCTTGGCGAGCCCCGCTGAAACCCCGGAGATCGCAAATTGCTGGTTCTTATCTACCTGGACCCTTCCGTTGTTGTCAAAGGAGGCGAGGAATTGCTGGGTCCTGGAAAGGGAAAGGTTAAAACGGACCGGTTTGCGCCCCCCGAGCCAGGGTTCTGAGAAATTCAGGCTGTACACCCGGAAGGTCCGGCTGGCCTGAAGCCTGAGTGCAAAGGTCTGGCCGTCTCCCATGGGAACCGGCTGGTAGGCTTTCTTGTTAAAGAGGTTCTGGATGGAGAAGTTGTTAAAGGACAGTCCCAGGGTCCCGATAAAACCACCTCCCCCGTAGCCCCCTTGCAGTTCTACCTGGCTTGCCCCGGATTCAACCAGGTCAAACTTCAGGTCAACCGTACCCGTATTGGGGTCCGGGTTTTCGATTTCCGGACGAATTTGTTCCGCATCGAAAAAGCCGAGTTGCCCGAGCTCCCGTACGGAACGGATAATGTCGTCCTTGCTGTATTTCTGGCCCGGACGCGTTCGAAGCTCCCGGAAGATCACATGGTCATTGGTCTTGTCGTTCCCATAGACACTCACCTTGTTCAAGAAGGTCTCCTTCCCCTCTATAATCCGGATCTCGAAATCGATGGTGTCGTTTTCCGCAGAAACCTCCACCGGGTTGATGCGCGAAAAAAGGTATCCATTGTTCTGGTAGAGGTTGGTCAGGTCCTGACCGTCCGGTTTGGTCTCATCTGCAATCCGCTTGCGCAGCTGTACCCCGTTGTAGGTGTCCCCTTTTTTGATGCCGAGCACCTGGCTCAACTGCCGGTCCGTATAGACCGTATTTCCAACGAAATCGATCTCCCCGAAGTAGTACCGGTCCCCCTCTTCCACCTCAAAAAGTATCTCGATGTTGTTCTCATTTATCTGGCGGATGGTGTCCGAGAGGATACGGGCATCGCGGTAGCCGTTCTCCGCGTAGGCATCAATCAGCGACTTCAGGTCTTCCTGATAGTCGGCTTCAATGTACTTGGACTTTTTCCAGAAGCGGCCGAACTTTTTCTTCTTGGTGTTCTTCATGGACCTCCGCAGCTTGGAGGAAGAGAGTTTTTCGTTCCCTTCAAAAACGATGTCCTTGACCTTGACCCGGTTTCCCTTGTTCACATTGATCACCATGTCCTGCGCATTGGTCTCGGAGGTATCGACCTTGGTGGCAATGGTTACCCTGGCATTGAGAAAGCCCTGCTTCTGGTATTTGGTCTCCAGGTAGTTCTTGGTATTGGCAATGAGGCTCTGAGTGATTTTTTTCCCCGACTTCAGGTCGGTATCATCGATCAGGTCGTCTACCTTGCGCTTCTTGACCCCGTAAAACGTCACGTTAGACAGGGTGGGGCGCTCCTCGATGTGCAGTTCCAGGTAGATGTTGTCCCCTTCAATGCGGGTGATATAGAATTCCACATCGGTGAACAGCTCAAGACTCCACAACTTATTGATTATCTGACTGATCTGATCGCCCGGTATCGTAATGGGCTGTCCCTCCTGAAGTCCGGTATAGGTTTTTACCGTCTGCTCGTTATAGCTCTGAAGGCCAGTCACCTCCAGTCCTGCCAGGATGTAGGTTTTTCCGTTCTCGTAGGACAAGTCCTGGGCGGAAGTTTGAAAAGAAAGCAGGAAAGCCAGGACTAAAAGAAAGCCCAGTGGTAGTACCCCTCGCATACCACTAGTTAAGTTGTTCGCTCGTTTTTCCAAATCTACGTTCTCTGTTCTGATAACTTTTGATCGCCTCGATCAGATGCGCCTCGCTGAAATCCGGCCAGAACACCTCAGTGAAATACAATTCGGCGTACGCAATTTGCCAAAGCAAAAAATTGCTGATCCGATATTCCCCACTGGTCCGGATAAGCAAGTCTACGTCTGGTAAATCGTGCGTGTAAAGATGCTTATTAATAATGGTTTCATCAATATTCCCGGGTGATATTATGTTATTTTTAACTTTGGTTGCCAACGCCCTGAAAGCCGAGGTAAGTTCCTCCCTGGATCCGTAGCTAAGGGCCAGGGTAAGGGTCATTGCGTCGTTGTTCCGGGTCTGGTGTATCACCTCCTCCAGCTCTTCATGTGCCTTTTGGGGAAGGGTGTGGATGCGGCCAATCGCATTGAGGCGTATGTTGTTTTTGGTCAGGGTCTTCAATTCCTTCTTCAGGGAGGCAACCAGCAGCCGCATCAGGGTGTCCACTTCCAGTTTGGGGCGGTTCCAGTTTTCGGTACTAAACGCGTAAAGGGTAAGGTATTTTATGCCGATCTTGGCCGCGGATTCCACGGTCTGGCGCACGGAGCGGACCCCATGTTCATGTCCGAAAACGCGCATTTTCCCGCGCTCCTTGGCCCAACGGCCGTTACCGTCCATGATAATGGCGAGGTGCTCCGGGAGGGGCCCCTCTTTTATGGATTCTATAGTGTTCATTCGTTATTGCCTATTCAAAGCAATCCTGACAGGGTTTCCTGCCAAAGGTAAAGGTAAGCGTCAGCCCGGAAAATACGTACCAGTCATCGCTAAACACATTACCAAACCGGAATGCCTCGTAATTGGACCCTTCCGGGTTACTGGCGTCCAGGTTATCCGTAAAGGTGTACCTGGCACCAATTTCCGCCCCCAGTATTAAAAACTGGTTCAACCGGTATTTTGCCCCTGCCGTCATGGGGATCGCAATGGCCCCCTCCCGCTGATCCAGATCGATCAACTGGCCGGCGTCAAAATAATTGTAATCATACCTGAAATAGGAAATACCCGTGTACAGGTATGGAGTAAATGCCGGCCCCAGTTTGTGGAGGTTGTACTCCACGAAATTGAATTCCAGTCCCGCGGAGGCCTCCAGGATGTTCTGTTCTATCCGATATGCCCTTTGTTGCCTGGAAGACATATCCGATTTGCTGTCATCTGCCGTGAACGTTCCATAGATCACGTGGGCACGCCAGGCATACCGCTTGCTTTTGTTCCATTTAAACAGGGCTCCGAAGGCCGGGCCGGAGGGAGCGATATAATTCATCCTACCGACATCCCCTATATTGTTGGCTCCGCCACCGAACAGGCCCACTTCATATGTCTGTGCTCCGGCCACCCAGGCCGTCATCAGGCATAGAACGGCAAAAAAGGTCCTCATCTGGTCCAAAAGTTTGCAAATATAGCAAAATCACTGCCGCCCGGGCAGGGAACCCGCTACATTTCTTTACTCTTTTTTAACAGGGATTGGAGGTATTTATTGCCTGCCCCTTCCTCAATTCCGGCGGTCTTCTCCCCAAAGCAACTTGTTACGGATGGTTTTCAGGAAGCTTTCGGAGGTAAATTCGACCATATTGATGGTAAAACCAGCCTTTCGGACCCATATTTCGGTCTCATTTTCCAAAGAAGTGATCCTGGAATCCAGGGAAAGCAGGTGCTGGGGTTCCCTCCCGCTTACCTTTAATTTGATCTCTGTTTCATCCGAGATCACCATGGGCCTGGCGTTCAGGTTGTGCGGGGCAATTGGGGTAATCACCAGGGAGCGGGCCGTGGGCATCATCACAGGCCCCCCGCAGCTAAGGGAATAGCCGGTGGAACCCGTGGGGGTGGCAATGATCAGGCCATCGGCCCAGTAGGAGGTCAGGTATTCCCCGTTCAGCCAGGTTTCTACCGTGATCATGGAAGTGGTGTCCTTCCGGCTCACCGTAACCTCGTTCAGGGCGAAGTTCAGCTGGTCTCCCCCGGGGGGCATCCCGTCAAGGCTTGCCGTCACCAGGCTGCGTTCCACAAGGCGGTAGTCCCCGCCGGCGAAATCCCGGACCATTTGCCGCACATTTTCTTTCTGGCAGGTCGAAAGGAATCCCAACCGCCCTGTATTGACCCCCACTATCGGGATCCCCAGATCCCTGATATAGGTGATCGCCCTCAAGATGGTCCCGTCCCCCCCAAAGCTGACCATCAGGTCGAAAGAACGGTCCAGGCCGGCCTCCAGGGTAAAGTGGGGGGTGTTTTCTTCCAGGTGGATGCCTTTGGCAAATTCCGCTTCCACCGCCAGATCGGCCCCGTAATCCTGTAATTCATCCAAAAGATCCGCGACCGGTTCCGCAATGTCGGGACCTGACGCCTGACCGTAGAGCGCGATTTTCATGCCTCAGACGTTTAAATACTTGTCGAGATAATCGGAGCGTTGCCGGAGTTCTTCCAAAAACTTATCGTCAATACTACCGGAGAGGACCTGATAATGGTAGCGGCGAAACGTCTGCAGCACTTCATTGATATTGCTGTCCCCGATCTTCAGGGTAATTTGGGCCGTTTCGTTTTCGATACTGGTGATAAATGCCCCCAACAGCCGGGTATTGTTCCCCTCCACGATCTGGGCAATCTCACTGAAACTGTAATCGCGCAAGGGCTTCGATACCACCAGGATGGCCCCGGGCTCGGTAAAGAAGGGCATGTCGGTGAACAGGTCTACCACATCGTTGAGGTCATAATAACCCAGGACCCGGTTTTCCGCGTTCACCACGGGAAGCAGGTTCGCCTCATTCCGGGTGAAGACCTCGAGGATGTCCAGCCAGGTGGCTTCCGGGGGTACTGAAAACGCCTCGAGCTGGTATCGGAATTCTTCGATCATGCTGGTCTCCTGGAAGGTGTCCAGGTCTGCCTCCCCCAAAAGGCCCATAAACAGTCCGTCCTCGGTGATGGCCACGTGGGAATAGGTGGAATGCGTAAAGAAGTGGATCACCTCTTTGAGGGAATCCCCTACTTCAAAGACGGGGATTGTGTTGATTATGTAGTCCTGCATCTGCATGGTTCGAATCCGTATTGCAAATTACTAATTTTTAAACAGCAAAAGGCATACCTAATTTGTATTTTTGTGGGCTGAAGAACCGAAAATCCCCCCAAAATGGTGCGTTTGAGCGTAAATGTCAACAAAATTGCCACCCTGAGGAATGCCCGGGGCGGAAATATGCCCAACCTGGTGGACGTGGTGCGGGACATCGAAGCCTTTGGGGCCCAGGGAATCACCATCCACCCCAGGCCGGATGAGCGGCATATCCGCTACCAGGACGCCCGGGACCTTAAAAAAGTGGTCCGGACCGAACTCAACATAGAGGGAAACCCCATCCCCAAATTCATCGACCTGGTCCTGGAGGTGCTCCCACAGCAGGTGACCCTCGTCCCGGACGCCCCGGATGCGATCACCTCCAACGCCGGCTGGGACACCGTGGCACACCGGGATTGTTTAAGGGAAGTAATCGGGCGTTTCAGTGCCAAAGGCATCCGCACCTCCATCTTCGTGGATCCGGATCCGGAACTGGTCCGGGCAGCCCGGGAAACCGGCACGGACCGGGTAGAGCTCTACACGGAATCCTATGCCAAAGGGTTCGCGGAGGATCCTGAAAAAGCGGCCGAGCCCTATGTGGAGGCTGCAAAAGCGGCCCGTGAAGTGGGCCTTGGACTGAATGCCGGGCACGACCTGAACCTGGAAAACATCCGTTTTTTCCGGGAACAGATCCCTGGCCTGCTCGAAGTCTCCATAGGGCATGCCCTGATCTGTGAATCCCTCTACCTGGGCCTGGAAAACGTCGTAAACATGTATAAGCACAAACTCCGCTGATGGAACTCATGCATGCCAATGTCCTTGGGGAAGGGACCCCCTTATTGATCCTTCATGGGTTTTTGGGCATGTCCGACAACTGGAAAACCCTGGGAAAGAAATACGCCGAAAAGGGCTTTGAGGTCCACCTTTTGGACCAGCGAAACCACGGCAGGAGTTTCTGGTCTGAAGACTTTGACTACCCCGTGATGGCTGCCGATCTGCTGCATTACATGGATGCAACCAAAATCGAAAAAGGAATGCTGATCGGACATTCCATGGGCGGCAAAACGGCCATGCAATTTGCCTGTACCCATCCCGAGCGCGTTTCCAAACTCCTGGTGGCGGATATCGCCCCCAAGCGCTACCCGCCCCACCACCAGCAGATCCTCAGCGCCCTGGATGCCCTGCCCCTGGAGCAACTTGAATCCAGGACCGAGGCGGATGAGGCGCTGTCCGAGCACATCGACAACTGGGGGATTCGCCAGTTCCTCCTGAAAAACCTCTACTGGGTGGAACCCGGGCGGCTGGGGCTCCGGATCAACCTGGAGGTGCTGAAACACAAAATGGAGGAAATTGGGGCAACCCTGCCGGAAGGGGCCCGGTACGACGGGCCCGTCCTCTTCCTGAGGGGCGGCAAATCCGGCTATGTTACCCGGGGAGACCTCTCCCTAATCCAAACCCATTGTCCAGGGGCAACCCTGGAAACCCTGGAAGGGGCCGGCCACTGGCTGCACGCCGAAAAGCCGAAGGAATTCCTGCAGGCAAGCCTGAAATTCCTGAATTCCTAATATTGCAAGTCGTTTATTCCCCAATTGTGATTTTCAGAGGGGGGTTATTGCGAGTGTGATAATTTTACATATTTTTGATCGGGTGATGATTCAAAATAATCCACCTTCGACTAACTCAAAATGAATCCTATGAAAAAGCTGCTGGCTTTACTGGCCTTCACAGGCCTTTTTATCGTTTCCTGTAGTGATGATGATACCCTGACCGACCCCGGGGGAGGCATCCCGGAACCACCGATTGAATACACCCCCGGAAGCGCAGACCTTTCCACCTTTGTCGCCCTGGGCAATTCCCTGACCGCCGGGTTTTCGGACCAGGCCCTTTTTATAGAAGGGCAGGAAGCCTCCTTCCCGAATATGCTGGCGATCAGCTTTGCCGAGGCAGGAGGAGGGGAATTCACTACCCCCTTTATGGCCGACAACCTTGGGGGGATGACCGTGGGTGGCAACCTGTTTTCCCCCAACCGGCTCTACCTGGATTTTTCCACGGGATCGCCACTACCGACGGAAGTAAGCGGTACCCCAGGTACCGAAGCCACCAATAAGCTATCCGGACCTTTCAACAATATGGGGGTTCCCGGTGCCAAGAGCTATCATTTGGGCGTTCAGGGTTATGGAAGCCTTGCCGGCCTGCAGGTAGGAGCCGCCAACCCGTATTTTGTGCGCTTCTCCAGCGGGGAAAGCGCTAGTGTCATCGGGGATGCCCTGGCACAGGGGCCAACCTTCTTTACCCTATGGATTGGCAACAACGATGTGCTGCAATACGCCGTTTCCGGAGGGGTGGGTGTAGACCAGACCGGGAATATCGATCCGAGCACCTATGGCGGCAACGATATTTCAGACCCCCGGGTGGTGGCAGGGTCCATCGATGGTATTTTGGGTGCGCTCGCCCAGGCAGGTGCCAAAGGGGTGATTGCCAACATCCCGGATGTCACCAAAATTCCGTATTTCACCACGGTCCCACATAATCCGATCCCCCTGGACGCTGCAACCGCAGCTGTACTGAATAGCGAGGCAGCTTACGGGCGATACAATGGAGGCCTTTTACAGCTGCAGGCGGCAGGCCTGATTTCAGCGGAGGAGGTTGCCCGCCGAACCATCTCCTTTTCGGCAGGCGAAGGGAATGCCGTAGTGATCGCAGATGAGGACCTGACCGACCTTTCTGCTTTTGGCCTTGAAAACTGGAGGCAGGCCACCGCGGACGATCTGCTGGTTTTCACATCGCAAACCGTCATCGGTACCCTGGCCGATCCAAATAATCCATTGAGTGTAATCGGAGTAGGAGTACCCCTGGAGGACAAGTGGGTCCTGACACCTGAAGAACAACAGGCTGTCACTACAGCGTCCGCAGCCTACAATGCCACCATAGAACTACTGGCACAACAATACGATATTGCTTTCGTGGATATAGACGCCTTCTACACACAGGTGGAAACCGAGGGGGTACCTCTTTCGGATGGCAGTGTGGTTACAGCAGAATACGCCACGGGCGGGGCCTTTTCCCTGGATGGGGTACACCCCTCCCCAAGGGGGTATGCCCTGGTGGCCAACGAATTCATCAAGGCCATCGAGGCCAAGTACGGGGCAGTACTGCCCAAAGTAGATCCCCTGGCCTATACGGGGCTCTATATCAACTGATCCCAAAAAACAATGTATCTTTAAAGGTGTCCTGCGAAATCAGGACACCTTTTTTTATTCAACCTAACACCGCACCTATGAAATTCATCTTACGCCTTTTGCTCAGTGCGCTGGCCGTGGTACTGCTGGCCAACATCCTGCCCGGGGTTCATGTGGACACCTTCGGGATCGCCGTAATCGTAGCCCTGGTGCTCAGCCTGCTGAACTTCCTGGTCAAACCCCTGCTGGTCATCCTCACCCTGCCTGTGACCATCGTCACCTTCGGGCTCTTCCTGCTGGTGATCAATGCCCTGATTATCCTGATGGCCGGCGGGCTGGTCTCGGGCTTCGCCGTAGACGGCTTCTGGTGGGCCCTGCTGTTTTCCCTCCTGCTTTCCCTGGTGCAGTCCATTTTATTTGCCTTCCTGAAAGAAGACGCTTAAAGGGAAGTTAAAGATTGAAAGACAGGGGGTTAAAAACTTGCCGCATATCCTAAAATGCGCTACTTTTGCACGTCCTGTTTAAAACACAATTCATGAATATTACCAAAGAGCAGATCGATGCGCTGAATGCGGTCCTGAAAGTGGAAATCACCCGGGAAGACTACCAGGAAAAAGTGGATAAAATCCTGAAGGATTACCGGAAAAACGCCAACATCCCCGGCTTCCGGAAGGGACAGGTCCCCATGGGGCTGATCAAAAAACAATACGGCAAGGCCGTGCTGGTCGATGAAGTCAATAAATTGCTGCAGGATAACCTGAACCGTTACCTGGTGGAAGAAAAACTCGATGTCCTGGGCAATCCCCTGCCCAAACAACAGGACAATTTCAACTGGGATGCCGATGAACTGGCCTTTGAGTTTGAACTCGGCCTGGCCCCCGACTTTGAGGTTTCCCTGAAAACCAAGAAGGCGATCCCCCATTACAAGATCGTGGCGGACAAGAAGATGATCGATGAGCAGGTGGGCCGCATCCGCAAACAATACGGCAAACTGGTCTCTAAAGATACCGTTGAAGCTGAGGACGAGGTTACGGGGACCTTCGTGAACGAAGCGGAAGAAATCAACCAGAAGACCACCCTGGAGCTCTCCAAGATAAAAAGCAAAAAGGCCCTCACAACCCTGAAAGGCAAAAAGGCGGGAGACACGGTCACCCTGAAAACCAAGGGGCTGTTCAAGGAGGACTACCTCCTTCCCAGCAGCCTGGGGATCCCTCAGGAAAAAGCAAACGGCCTGAACATCGAGGTGTCGTTCACCATTGCCGAAATCAATGAGCGGCAGCCCGCCGAACTGAACCAGGAGTTGTTCGACCGCCTCTTCGGTCCGGACCAGGTGCATTCCGAGGAGGAACTTCGGGAGAAGATCAAAAAGGACTCCGAGGCGCAATTCCAGCAGCAGTCGGACCAGAAATTACTGAACGATGTAACCGAAAAACTCATCGAGACCACTTCCTTTGACCTGCCCACCGAATTCCTGCAAAAGTGGATGCAGACCACGGGTGAAAAGCCGCTTTCGCAAGAAGAGGCGAAAGACGAGTTCGAGCGTTCCGAAAAAGGGCTCCGCTACCAGCTGATCGAAGGAAAACTGATCAAGGAACACGGGATTGACATCCAGTTTGAGGAGCTCAAGGAATTCACCAAGGGATTCATTCGTTCCCAAATGGCCCAGTACGGCCAGGCGAACCCGAAGGAGGAAG